>CANRHW010000124.1 GCA_947630525.1 uncultured Clostridia bacterium
AAAATCATCAATTCGCGGCGGGCCTTTTCGCGCCGTACAGCGTCATCGGCCTTGCCAATACATACAGTATTGCCTGCGGCCTCTTCCTTGTCCGGCGCAAAAAATCCTCGTCCCTCGGTTGACGCTTTTAATTGGGATTAGTATGAAACTGATAATCATTTTCATTTTTATCAATTTTAGCACAATATATACTCCATGTCAAGTATTTTTTTAGATTTTTGCTCAAAGAAATGGGGCCGTAAAAAAAGTCGCGCAGAGCGTTCAAGGGCCAAAAACATTAATTTAAGGCAAATATGTAATCATTTAGTGAAAATAAAATAACAAATTAATGTAGAAAATTCGCCCTAACGAGCGAATTTTCTCATTTTATGCCCTTGAACTACGAACGAAAATCACCCTCGGCGTACCTTTGTACGCCGTCGGGAGGGCTTTCTCGGCGTCGGACTGCGTCCGCCGCCTGTGAGAGCTGATTTTCGTCCTTTCTGCACGATTTTTTCGGCCGGCCCCCGTGCCCCCAGGTTACAAGGTGCGTTTTTTATAAATCCTTTTTACAATTCGTGGAGCGCGTCCCTACAGCAGTTTTTTATTTCGCGGCTGCTATTACTTGCCGGCCCAATAATTTTGACGTTCGCTTTCGGCACGTTCAACGTCGGTCATCTTGACGCTGATCAGGCCGTTCGTTCCCTTATCTCTCAGCATGGAGGTCATAACGGCCTCTGCGGAGGAAAGCTTTGCTGTCATTATCTCGGGTTTTATAAATTGCTTTTTCATTGTTCTGACCTCCTTAAAGTATCTCGTCGGCATCGGTCCGCACGTCGGCGCTGCCGCCTTGCGCGGTTTCAACGTCCGTAGGAACAAATTCAATGTTTACCGCGTCGAGGCTGAGCGCCTCGGCAAGCTGACCGGTCACTTCGTCTTCGAGGATCACAGTGCCGTCGGCGTTGACGGTGAGCTTGTTATATTTATTTGAGCTCATGCCGTCGGTAAAAGCAAGGCCCAGCTTGACGGCCTTTTCTTTGAGGGTAATGACGTTATCCTTCTTTTCCATCACAAGGGCGCTCTCCTTAGTGAGATTGCCGTCCTCTCCAACGAATACGCCGCCTTTCCTAAGGACCTCGTTCACCTTGGCGAGCTGGGCCGCGTTTATCTTGCCGGTGAGGGTGCTGTCGGCCACAGCCTGCATAACAAGGCTGTAAATTGCCTCCTTAGCGGTCTCCTCACCCTTGAACACCACTCCGGCGATCGTTACCGTGGGTACGGCGGTATAGGTCAGATTTGTGTTGGGAGTGCTCAGGCCAACGCCGTCCTCGGTCTCGGGGTCATAGGCAGCGTCAAAGGTCTTGCCGTCGGCGGAGGTGACCGTCACGCCGTACTCCGCTCCGTCAACAAGCGCCGCGCCGCCGGCAACAAAGTCGATGGTAAAGTCGCTGCCGTCCCAGCCAAGGGCGGGAGTAAGGGCCGGTATTTCGGGCTCATAAATATATATCTCAGCCACATTACAATAATCACTGTCATTCTTTATCCGGAGATATCTCCAACCGGTCTGTTTGGTAATGAAGCTGCCGACAAGCACCTTTGTCTCACTGCCAGCGGGAGGAGCTGTTGCGACTTTATAAAGCGTCGTCCATGTACCTCCATCCTTTGAGACCTCGAATACAGAATTTACCATTCTGCCGGGGTAAGCGCTCCTGGGAACATATCCTATGGCGGCAATATTCTTTTCTTCGCCCAGGTCTATTTGGGCCCAGCCGCCGCTAAGTCCGTCAAAGAAAGTGTTTATATCCCCATCAAAAGCGTTCTTCGCATAATCCTTTGCCGGATTCCACTGATCGCTCCATGGGTCGGTGCCTGTAACATTCATACCGGTTGTATCAATAAGCTTATAGGGGAATTTCTGTATCTTTATCCAGCTCATCATGGGGCCGCCCTTGCCGTCGCTGTCCAAATTGAGGTTCAGCGTGGCGGTGCCGCCGGTCACATTGGCGACGCCGGTAAGAGTCACGGGCTTGTTCACATCCATTGACGGAACTATGCCGGAGGCTATCACCTTGTCATTGACTTTGAGACTGGACTTGCGGTTATAACTTTTGGTGTCCCAGGGAGTGTAGAAGCCGACTTCAAAGGAGTAAACGCCGTCCTCCAGCTCGAACTCATAGGTCACGCCGGGGCCCACATGGTCTTCCTGATCATGAGCATAACGGTAGGACTTAGCCTTTACGCAGCCGTCGGTCACTTCACCGTACTCATAGGGCCAGGTGTCCGCTCCGGTGAGTAAGGTGGGATGGCCGTCGTTCTTTTTGTATGTGTCGGCGACGCCCCACATTTTGCCGGTGACGGGGTCGGCGGCGTAGAACTGCTCGGTTACGGAGTTATTCACGCCCAGCTTGTCGCCAGCGGAAAGAGTGTGAACGTCCCTGTCGCCGCAGTCCACAAAGTACAGCAGCTCCGTGTCAACGGGCAGGAAGTTGGCTATGCGGAAATTATCCACGGCGAGACTGTCGCCGGTGACGGTGAGGTCGAGGCTGCCGTCGCCGTAGGCCGTAACGGAGGCGTCGGACTTTATGTCCGCTTCTTTGTCGCCAAAGGTGACCTTGCCTGTACCCTCGGCCTCAAATTCAAGAGTATAGTAGCCCCGTTCAAGGTTATTCAAGGTCTGGCTGAGGCTGCCGCCATTGGAAAGCACGGCGCGATGATAGAAGCGGCCGACACCTCCCACGGTCACGTTTTCAGCCGTCCAGCCGTCAAGATCGCCCGTGCCGAAGGAGTTGTTGCTTATTATATACTCGTCCAGGTTTTCGGGGAGGGCAAATTCAACCCTGATTTCAGTATTTTCGTTTATTTCAAGGGGAAGAACGCCGTCCTTGACCTGCGAGGTCACGTCTTTACCGTTGGCGGCGACGTAAAAATTCTTATCGGGATAGTCCTGCTTCAAGCTCAGCGTCACGGTATCGCCGGGAGCCGCCGAGGTTTTGTCGATGCTGACAGTGCCGCCCTCGGTGGCCATTACGCTGACCTTGTACTTTTCCTCCACCTGGGCCGCCCCGCCCACCGCCGGATAGAACTCAAAGCTGTCAAAGTTGGGGGCGTAGTTCACAAGGGTCTTGTAATCAATATTTTCAGGCTTATGCTCGGTAGTGCCGGACTTTAATACGCCGCACTTTACCTCACGCCAGTTGTCGTTGTAGAACTTAACGGTGTTTTCACCGGCCTTTAGCGTAACGGGCACGGCCACGGTGCGCCAGTTGTCGGCGCTGAAGCTATTCTTAAAGTAGAGCCTTTCCGCGTCGCCGCCGTTGACGGCGAAGCTGGCGTAGCGGTCCACCACCTGGGCGTTGTAGTCATGAGCGCCGAAGAGCTCGCCGTTGGAATGGCGGATGACCATTTTATAATCGCCGGCTTCGGGAGCGTTGACGGTTATCTCCAAGGCGTCGTCAGTGCCGCCCTGAATGTTGGAAACATACTCTCCGCCGACGGCAAAGGCATTTTCTTCGGCCTTAGCGTTGCCGGAGAGAGCGCCGCTTTCGGCCTCAACGGCGACGGCCTCCGCATCGGCGGCCCGAACGCGCAGATAGTCAAGTGCGATTGCGCCCTCGGCGTCCACGTCGATGATGTTGATACCTTTCTGGAGGAACACCGCCACGCTGGAGGAGGTGAAGCTTTCACTTGCGGGCAGGTCAACCGTTGTCAAAAGGTTATTGAGAGTCAGCGCTGTGTTGTCAAGGTAAATATTTGCCTCTGTGGCCGCGTCCGCCGCATAGCGGAGGGTCACGTTATACATACCGTTGTCGGGAACGACCACGGTGAAGCGTACGCCGCCGCCGTTTTCAACGCTGACCTCATCGAGGCCGGTTATATAGCCGGAGGCGCTGTAGCCGTGGATAGTATTTTCGGTAGTCACGGAGGTAGTCTTGTTACCAAGCAGAGTATTGAAATCTCCCCGCTCCGCCTCGTAAAGGCTGTCAAACTCGGGAACCTCGCCGCCAACATAAGTCAGGCTCAGGCAGTCGATGGACGCGCCATTGGGAGTGTCGTTGGTGCCGCGGTAGGAAATGACGTGTTCACCAGCGGTGAGCTGTATGTAATCGGTGTACATACCGGCCATTTTCCAGCCGAGGGTGTTTTCAAGCGTAAGGCGAAGGCTCTCGCCCTTGTCCACCGTTCGGGTTTGATAAACGGTTTTGGGGTCGTGCTTCACGGGGTCGGCGGTATTTACGCCGTATCCGTTGCCGTAAACCATGTCGGCCCGGTAATATCCGTCGGCGGGAACATTGACCGTAATGTCAACGCCGTCGTTGGGAGTGTTTAAGCCGCCGAGCCGGTAACCGCCGGAATAGGCGTATGTATCGGGGTCATTGCTCTTAGACACGTTGCCCACATATGTGGCGTCCTCGGCCTCCCAAGTCTTGCGCCAAGGGCCCCGGAACACCGTGCCGGGCACGTCGCCCTCGCCGGCCTCCGTAACGGTTATATTGTAGGCCGCCGAGGCCTCCATACCGTCAAGCCCAATGGTTACCTTGCCGTCCTTTACGGCGTAGGTGCCGGTGCGAACAACGGTCGGTTCGGGGGCAACGCCGTGGTAGGCCGTCCAATAGGTGGCCTCGATCTTGACATTCACGGCCTTTGCGCCCTTAAAGGCGTCGGTATCGGCTATGTTTTCAAGAACTACGTCGGCCGTGCCGTCAATGCCGCCAAAGATAACGTTGGCGCTCTTCTTGTTATCGTCGATGGACGCAAGGCCGTAAAGCTGATCGCGGGCGGTAGAGGTAGTAAGCGCAAGGGTATTGCCGCTCATGTCGCCATACCACTTGTAAAGCCACCACGCGCCGTTGGGCTCGTTGTTGTCGGCGGCTATATCATTGAGGTTGCCGGCCATGTGCCAGTAAGGCAGGCAGCCGCTGACCTTGTTTTCCTCAAAGAGGGCTATCCAGTTAACCAGCTTGCCGGGAAC
>CANRHW010000125.1 GCA_947630525.1 uncultured Clostridia bacterium
TTTATGCCCCGACGCCGGTCTACGCGATTTTTTCCCGGCCCCTTTTATTCAAATCTGTTGTCGGCCCGGGCGACCCGGCCCACAAGCCGGCGGCCAAACTCGCCGGGGCTCAGTTCGCGCTCGCCGCCGCTGCCGGTGACCCGCGTGCCGCCGCCGTAGACCACGAGTTCCACGCCGCCGTCGGTTTTAAGCAGCAGTATATCCCCCGCCTCCGGCTCTGAGCACGGCAGTACAAAGAGCAGCGCACCGGGGTTTATACCCTGGGAGGGCAGCCCGCTTTCGGTTTCATATATTTTCGCGTTCCGAGGAGCGTCGGGCAGCTCAACGGCAAAGGGCAGCTCCTCCGGCGGCAAGGCGAGTTCGGCCCCGTCCGCCGGGCCAATGGCCAGCGATGCAATCAGCCGCGCCGCCGCCCTCTGAGACGGGGGAACGTACCCGCCGATATAGTTGTCAAAAACCGTCGAACCGACCTCCATTACAGCGGCTATGTCCTGAGCCGAAAGGCCCAGCTCCCGCCGGAGGGTTTCGACATATTCTTCAAAAATATTCATAGGGCACCTCACTTGACCGAGCCCGCATAAAGGGCTACAAAGTCGTCCACAAACTTTTTCTGCGTAGGGTTCAGGCCGGCATAAAGTCCGTCCAGCGGACTGCCGCCCGGTGACCGGCCAAAAAGCAGATAGTCGGCGCTGACTTCGAGCACGCGGCACAGCTCTATCAATGTGGAAACCGACAGCCCGCATATGCCCCGCTCGATATCGCTTATATGCTGGCAACCAACGTCTACACTTTCCGCAAGGCTTTCCTGAGTGAGATTTTTTGCTTTTCTTGCAGTTTTAATGCGTGTCCCAACAGATATATAGTCATATTCCTGCCTCTTCAACGGCCACACCCCACACAACTAAACTTTATAACTTTATTATAAAGTTATTATGCCTAAATTTTAATCACATGACACACTTTATTATAAGTCTGTCACACTTATAACAAGCTGTTGCCAGACACAAAAAAATCCCCCGAGGGGGGTTGACAAAAGCGGAGGAATATTATATAATATAGCAAATAAGAGGGAGTAGTTAACGCCCGGCGGCGGTCGCCCCGTCAGTACGGCCTGAGAAATGAGCTTAGGCCCGGGGGATCGGTCAGGGCCCGAAAGGGCTCTGATAGACGAGACTTTTATTGCAGCATATTTGTATTTGTCACAAGTATATTGCAATAACGGTCCCGTTTTTTTGTAAGCGGCAAAAGCGCGGGCGGCGAAAAAAGGAGGAGACAAAAAATGGAAATTTTACTGAACGTGGTTCTGCTGCTGGTGGGCTTTGTCCTGCTGGTCAAGGGCGCGGACTTCTTTGTGGACGGAGCGGTGGGCATCAGCCGAAAGCTGAAAATACCCGCCGTGGTCGTGGGCCTGACCATAGTTGCCTTTGGCACAAGCGCCCCGGAAACCTCGGTGAGCATAGCCGCCGCCATTGCGGGCAGCAACGGCATCGCCGTGGGCAACGTGCTGGGCTCGAATATGTTCAATTTGCTGGTAGTGACCGGCCTTTCGGCCATTTTTATGGTTCTGCCCGTTTCTCGGGAGATACTTAAAAGGGACTTCCCCTACATGATGTTCATAACCGTTGTGATGCTGGGGATGCTGCTGCTGGTCAGCCCAATGGAGCTGAACCGGGCGGACGGCGTTATCATGTTGGCGCTGTTTGTATTCTTCCTGGCTTACACGGTCATCGGGGCCCTGCGCTCGCGGAATGAGGAAAGCGCCGGCGATGCGGAGGTTCCCAAGCTGTGGAAAAGTTTGCTGCTCTCGGCGGTGGGCGTAGTCGCCATTGTTATCGGCGGCGATATGGTTGTGGACAGCGCCACCGTTCTGGCCCTGGCCTGGGGCATGGACGAAATCCTTGTGGGCCTTACAATAGTGGCCTGCGGCACCTCGCTGCCCGAGCTGGTCACCAGCGTTGTGGCTTCTAAAAAAGGCGAAAACGACATCGCCATCGGCAACGTGGTCGGCTCAAACATCTTCAACATTTTGCTTGTGCTGGGCCTGTCGTCCTCTATCAACCCCATAAAGGTTGGCCCCGAGGTGGTCATAGACACGGTCGTTCTCATTGCCGTCTCCCTAATCTTCGCGATACCCATGTACAAGAATAAAAAGCTGGGCCGTGTTTCCGGCGCGTTCATGGTGCTGACCTACGCCGCGTATCTGGCGTATATCATCATGCGCAATTACGGCTTAGTATAAGGCAGTTCTATCCCCGCCTTGGGCACGCTTAGGTTCGCCTCGCGGATGATACTGCGGATGGCCTCTTCGGCCATGGACATTTCGGCGTGCAGCTCCGCCGCGGACATTCGCAGCGCGCCGCCGGCGAGGATTATTACCTGCTCCAGATTGTCCGAGGTCGCCACCCTTACCCGGTGATCCCTGCTGAGCTGATGAGTTACCTTTTCAATGTACATATCGGCGGTCTCCGCCTCCTTAGTATAGACCACGTCCACGCCGTCGACGCGCTCCACCTCCCGGCGCTCGCCCTTGACCCGGTAAGCGTCAAAGACGACGATTATTTCCTTGCCGCAAAAACCTTTGTAGTTCGACAGCGCCTCGATAAGGGCCGTGCGGGCCAGCTCCAGGCTTTCGGCGGCAAGCTCCTTTAATTCTTCCCACGCAAAAATAACGTTATAGCCGTCAACCAGCAGGTATTCCGGGCCGGTGGGCGGCTTTTTTGCGCGGGTACGGGCGGCCGCCGGCTCGCGGCGGGTCTCCATTGAATACCGGTCACGCTTGATGGGGCCGTAGGTGCGCTCAAAAATGCGGATAAGCTCCTCATCCTCGGCGGCGCGGCTGACATAGTCCGCCGCCATGGCCCGCACGGCGGGCCTTTCTTCCGCCGGGCCGAATGCGAAGCCGCTTTCGGTGTGCATATAGTCCCGCACCCGATCCCAGGGCACCAAAAAGCCCGCCCCGCCCGAGCAAAACACCGAATCGGCGGTATTGTCCAAATCTCCGTCGCAGTCATAGCCTATCTCCGCGACGACCTCCGCCGCATTGTGGCAGGGCCGGTAACCCGAGGGCCGGAGGCCGAGCCTGCCCCTGCCGCCGGTATAGCCCGCCACCCGCGCCGGGTATCCGCTCATTTCGGAAACGGGAGCGTCGCCCGTTATCACGGCGGTTTCGGCCTCCTGCTCCGGCTGGGAAAACTCCGCCCCCATCAGGCGAAGGTCGTTCATGGCCCGGCCCACGGCCTCGGGCGGGATAGTAAGCCGAAAGGCGTACCAGGGCTCCAGCAGCACCGACCGGGCCGACCTAAGACCCTGGCGCACCGCCCTGTACGTGGCCTGGCGGAAATCGCCGCCCTCGGTGTGCTTTTTGTGCGCCCGGCCGCCCACCAGCGTTATGCGCATATCCGTTATGGGGGAGCCGGTGAGTACGCCGAGGTGCGGCTTTTCCCGCAGGTGCGTCAATATGAGCCGCTGCCAGTTTTTGTCTAACACGTCCTCGCCGCAGTCAGCGGCAAAGCTGAGGCCGCTGCCGGGCTTGGTGGGTTCCAGCACCAGATGCACCTCGGCATAGTGGCGCAGGGGCTCGTAGTGGCCCACGCCCTCCACCGGCGCGGCGATGGTCTCCTTATATGCCACGCTGCCGGGGCCAAAGGAGATGTCCATGTCAAAGCGCTCCTTCACCAGTCGCTTCAGCACCTCGAGCTGAACCTCGCCCATGAGACGGACGCGTATCTCCCGGTGCTGCTCGTTCCAGCCAATGTGGAGCTGGGGTTCCTCGTCCTCCAGCTTGCGCAGCTTTTGCAGCGCCGCCCGGGGGTCGGCGCCCGGCGGCAGCTCGACGCGGCAGCTCAGCACCGGCTCCAGCACCGGCGGCGCGGCGGTCCGCTCGAAGCCCAGGCCCTCGCCCGCGCCAACGGCGGTAAGCCCCGTCACCGCGCAGACGTCCCCCGCCTCCGCCCGGTCGGCGGATTTGAATTTCGCCCCGGAATAAATGCGTATCTGATTTATTTTTTCCTCCGTTTCGCCCTCGTCCACCGACTCGCGGGTTTTAAGACCGCCGCCGGTTATTTTCATGTGAGTCAGGCGTTCGCCCTTTTCGTCCTCGGATATTTTGAAAACTCTCGCGCCGAAGTCCGGGCCGTATTCCGGCTCCAGCGTCCATCGGTCCAGCATATCGGCAAATTCCGCCACGCCCTGCATTTTCAGGGCCGAACCAAACCGGCAGGGAAAGACGCGCCGCTCCTTTATGGCGGAGCTTATAAGCTCCGGCGGCAGGGCCCCGCCGCTCAGAAATTTTTCCGCTATGCCGTCGTCGCACATTGCCATGGCCTCGGCCGCGTCGTCGCTTTCGGGCGCGGTAAAGTCCACAAATCCCCCGCCCAGGCGGTTATTCAGCTCGGCGATGAGTTCCGCCCGGCCGCGGGTGCAGATGTCCATTTTATTTATAAACACAAAAACCGGGACCCCGTAGCGTTCCAGAAGCTTCCAAAGGCTCTCGGTATGGCTCTGGACCCCGTCCGGGCCGCTGATTACCAGCGCCGCGTAGTCCAGCACGTTCAAGGTGCGCTCGGTCTCGGTAGAAAAGTCCACGTGGCCGGGAGTGTCCAGCAGGGTAAGGCGGGTATCGCCCAGCCGCAGCACGGCCTGCTTGGAAAAAATGGTTATGCCCCTTTCCTTTTCAATGGCGTGGGTATCCAAAAAGGCGTCGCCGTGATCCACCCGGCCTGCGCGGCGTATTTCGCCCGACAGATACAAAAGTCCCTCGGACAAGGTGGTTTTTCCGGCGTCCACATGGGCCAGTATGCCGACAACTAACTTTTTCATGCGCTCATATCCGTTCGATAAATTGATGAGCTTAGTATATCATACCCCCTTTGAAAAATCAATAAATTTTTATAAAAAATGGCGAAAAGCCCTTGATTTAAAAAAACATTTGTGTTATAATA
>CANRHW010000126.1 GCA_947630525.1 uncultured Clostridia bacterium
TCATAGGCTTCATTTGCGGAAAGGCACCCCACCGCCTGATAGCCGCTGGCGTTCAGAAAAGAACAGACCGTGCGGTTTAAGTCTTTGTCGTCCTCCACCACTAATATCTGAAACATAGTGTGTACCTCCGTAAATCCGTTTTTATTATACAACGAAGCAAAAATGCTTGCCAGCATCCACCCCACAAAAGCTCGCTTTTGTGGGGAACACCGGACAAGGGCATTTTTGCGAGGCCTATATCAAGTCTGCGGCAAAGCCGCAGCAAAAGCGTAGCTTTTGAGACTTGCTCTGCAAGTCTACGAAGATATTATAACACCAAAATGTTAAAGTTTTGTTTGCGTTTTGTGTTTTTTCAAAAAAATCCGGCGAGTGCGAACTGAAAAACCGCGCGAGCCGCATTGTTTTGTTAGGCGTTCGTTCACCGGACGGCCCGCCTCCTTTCTTTTTCATTTTAGTTATATATTCGCAGCGAAACGCAAAAAAGTTGCAGCGTTATCGTATTTTTTGCTGAAATATTTCCCACGTGTGGCTATGTCAGACAATGAGGAAAGCCTAACTCCCTTTCGATAAAAACATAACATCCCGGGGCGTGTACCCGGGATGTTATACTTTAATCGGGGTAGACATATCATTTTTATTGGAAAAAATGATATGTCGTAAGCGAAAGCGCCCGCCAGCGTGACGCTGGACCCACGTTATATTATGTTACATAGTTAGTTGCTTGATTATATTATTGTAATTGTAAAATTGATGATGGAACGGAACGTTCCCGGAGAGGTTCTCTCAAAGGGGAACCGTGCGGGTTCCCCTTTGAAGAGCGCTGACCTTTGTCAGCGCTCTGATCCCGGGGCGTGTACCCGGGATGTTATACTTTAATATTGTAAATCGGACGATGAAACGGACTGCTTGCGGAGGAGAAGCAAGGCCGCCATTTGCGACTGGGCCTCGGCGGTCAATTATTCTCATACAAAGCTTGTTATATCGAGCAGCCTTTCCGCTATACCGTCGGGTTTCTGCCCAAGCAGCGTTACGTCGCCCAGAGCGCCGTAGCATTGCCTAACCCAAAGGGTGCGCATACCCAATGATTGGGCCGGGACGATATCGTTATCCAATCGGTCGCCAATCATCATGGCGTCCTCCGGCCGGCAGCCGGCCAGCTCAAGAGCCCTGCGAAAAAGCTCCGGGTTCGGCTTGGAAACGCCCATATCCCCGGAGCCCGCCACGACCTCGAAAAACCGCCCGATGCCGTAGCGGTCGAGCCTGTCTCTCAGTCCGGGCCGCTGATTGGCGATAACGCCGAGAGAATACCGCCCGGTTAGCTCTTTCAATAGCTCCGCCGTTCCCGGGTAGAGCCGTTCGAGTTCGGTGGGCCAAGGGCCCTTTTCCAAATTGAAAAGCGCTCTCGCCCGGTCGTAGCCGTCAAGGTTGCGCGCGGCAAAGCTCCTATATGCGGCCTCAAACTCCTCAAAGGTCACATCGGCTCCGTCAACCGTGCGCCGTATCCATTCGGCCTGACAGTCCGTTTCGTCAATCAGGGTCGAGCCCAGGTCGAAAAACAGCCATTTCAGCATTGGCCCGCCTCCGCGGACCCGCTCCCGCCCAAATGCTCCTTACCCCAGTGGCACAGGTCCAGCAAAATGGGGGACAGGCTTTTGCCCTTTTCGGACAGGGAATATTCTGTCCGCGGCGGAACCACCGGGTAGACCCGCCGCTGAATCATGTCGTCGTTTTCCAGCTCCCTGAGCTGCTGCGTCAGCATTTTGGCCGTGGCCTGCGGCACCAGCCGCTGAAGCTCGCTAAATCTAAGGGTGGCGCCGATAAGGTGCCACAGTATAATGGCCTTGTATTTGCCGCCAATAAGGTGGACGGTAGCCTCGATAGGGCAGTTGTAGCCCTCGCATTTACAGCATGGACCCGGCATATTTATCGCTCCCTTTTATAGTTTCAAAAAAGATAGTATATTACATTAAAGTGCGTTCTTGCAAAAAGGATAATTGTATGCTATAATTATACCACAGTCAAAGGATAAATGCAAGCATAAAATTTCATTCCCATGAAAAAATAATTCTATCGAATTATTATTTGGGAGGAATTTTTGTGATAAGAACAGATTTGGCCGTCGAGGCCCGCGAAATGCGGGGCAAAGGAGTGGAGGGCGTCGAGAGCCGCACCGAGGAAAAGGACGGCGTAAGCGTTACCACTGTGGAAATAACCACCCCTGACGGGGCTGAAAAAATGGGCAAGCCCATGGGCGTTTATGTCACTATCGAGGCGGGGGCCCCGGAGGAGCAGGAGGAGAGGAAAAAGGCCTCCAACATCCTTGCCGCCGAGCTCCGGCTCATGATGGAGGGCAAGGATTGCAGCCACGTGCTTGTGGTCGGCCTTGGCAACGACCATATGACCCCCGACAGCGTGGGCGTCAACGCCGTCCGTCAGGTGTTTGTGACCCGGCATTTGAAGGAATATATGCCCGGCGAGTTTGGCGACGCAAGGACCGTCAGCGCGGTCACGCCCGGCGTGCTTGGCACTACCGGCATCGAGACCGGCGAAAGCGTGGCCGGCATAGCCGAACGCATAGGCCCAACCCTGGTCATTGCGGTGGATGCTTTGGCCTCCCGCAGCATGGCCCGCATAGGCCGAACTATCCAGCTTACAGATACGGGCATCAGCCCCGGCAGCGGCGTTGGCAACAGCCGTAAGGAGCTGTCCGAGGCGACGCTTGGCATACCGGTGCTGGCGGTGGGCATACCCATGGTCGCCGACGCGGCCACCGTGGCTGACGACGCAATAAGCATGGTCATAAAAGAAATGAAGGATAACGCCGGGGATGAGGCGGTGCGCCTTATGAAAAACCTTGAGGACGGCGACCGATACGCCCTTATTTACGAGGCCCTGGAGCCCAACGCGGCAAATATGTTCGTCACGCCAAAGGATGTTGACGCCATTGCCGACCGGGCCGCCGAAATATTGAGGGACGGAATAAATTCCGCCCTCCACGGTGAAAAATATAAGATTTTTTATTAAATTTACAAATATGTCTTGCAATAAACGGCGATTTGTGCTAAGATAAGCTTTTGAAAGAAGGTGTCCATGTGGTTTATTTTGACAACGCGGCGACCACAAAGGTCAAACAAGAGGTGCTGGAGGCCATGCTCCCGGTGTTCACCGAGAATTACGGCAACGCCTCCTCAACATATACGACCCCCGGCATAAATGCCAGGGCCGCTCTCACCGAGGCCAGGCGCACTGTGGCCGAGGCCATAGGCGCTTCCGAGCGGGAGCTGTATTTTACCGCTGGGGGCAGCGAGTCCGACAACTGGGCCATCAAGGGCTACGCTCTTAAAAATAAGGAAAAGGGCCGCCACATCATAACGACTGCCGTCGAGCATCACGCCGTGCTCCACACCTGCGAATTTTTGGAGAAAAACGGCTTCGAGGTCACTTACGTCCCTGTTGACGAGTATGGCATGGTTCATGTGGAGGACATTGAAAAGGCCCTGCGGGACGATACGATTTTGGTTTCGGTAATGTTCGCCAACAACGAGATTGGCACCATAAATCCCATAGCCGAGATTGGCGCTCTCTGCCATGAAAAGGGAATAGTTTTCCATACCGACGCGGTACAGGCCGTAGGCGCGGTGCCCATCGACGTAAAGGCCATGAACATTGATATGCTTTCCATGTCCGGCCACAAATTCCATGGCCCCAAGGGCATCGGCGCTCTCTATATCAAAAAGGGCCTGCGCCTGGATAACCTTATCCACGGCGGCGCTCAGGAGACCGGCCGCCGGGCCGGCACCGAAAACGTTCCCGGCGCCGTGGGAATGGCCGCGGCTTTGAAGCTGGCCGTTGAGCATATGGAGGAAAAAACCGCTAAAATCACCGCCATGCGAGATAAAATAATCGATACCATACTTGCGGAGATACCTTATGTCCGTCTCAACGGTCACAGAACTAAGCGGCTGCCCAACAATGTCAGCATTTGCTTCCGTTATATCGAAGGCGAGTCCCTCCTTTTGAGCCTTGACATGAAAGGCTATGTGGTTTCCAGCGGAAGCGCCTGCACATCAGGTTCGCTGGACCCCTCTCATGTCCTGCTGGCTATCGGACTGCCCCACGAGATAGCTCACGGTTCAATGCGGGTCAGCCTCAGCGATATGAACACCATGGATGAGGTAGACGGCTTCCTTAGAGAACTGGGGCCGATAGTGAAGAGACTGCGCAGTATGTCGCCACTGTTTGAGGGCGTAGAGTGAGCCGGCATTTAACGTAATAGTATAAGTATAAGGAGTTGATATATTATGTATAGCGAAAAGGTAATGGACCACTTCGCCAATCCCCGCAACGTGGGCGAGATCGAGGACGCCAACGCCGTTGGTACCGTAGGCAACGCCAAGTGCGGCGATATAATGAAGATGTACATGAAGATCGAGGACGGCATAATTAAGGACGTTAAGTTTAAGACCTTTGGCTGCGGCGCGGCCATCGCCACCAGCTCCATGGCCACCGAGCTCGTTAAGGGCAAGTCCGTGGAGGAGGCGCTTGAACTCAGCAATAAGGCCGTTATCGAGGCTCTTGACGGGCTTCCCCCGGCAAAAATACATTGCAGCGTGCTGGCCGAGGACGCTATAAGGGCCGCCATCGACGACTATTATAAGCGCCGGGGCGAGACGGCTCCCTTTGAGTGCGGCGGCGACTGTCATTCCTGCGCTCATGCTCATGACCACGGTATGGACGGCGAAGAGTAATTTGACGCTCTGGTATATAAATGGGGCTGTAAAAAAATGGCGCAGACCGTTCAAGGGCCGGAAATCTTTATATGCTTGAATAAACCCTGTGATGAAATTAAAACTATGAATTAATGTGGAAAAACCGCCTTTTTACGAGAAAAAGACGGTTTTTCTTTTTAGTTTACGCCCTTGAACTATGAACGAAA
>CANRHW010000127.1 GCA_947630525.1 uncultured Clostridia bacterium
GGCTATGCCAAAATCAAAAAACCGCTGATACTGACTGCCGTAGCTATAGCCGCTGTCGGCCATCACCCACATGGACATGGTGTAATCCTCCAGTCCGCCCCGGGCTTCTTCGGGGATTTTGATAGCCGCGCCGTTGACGATTACGTTGTTGCGGCCGCTGCGAACCGACTCTATTCCGGGGAACACCGCGGCTCCATTGTCGATGGTCAGGTTTTTCGTATAGGTCTGCGCCTGCTGGCCGGGCCGTCCGCCTACCTGCTGAGAGGTGTTTAAGACGGTACCGTTATAGCCGTGGCCGGTAACGTCCTCTATTACGGACGGAGCCGAGCCATCACTGTCAAAGGTGTAACGCAGCACTAGCCCATCCTCCAGGCCCGCCGCGAGGCTGACCGCCGGAAGGCAGGCTATCACCATTGCCGCCGCGAGCAGCAGAGCCGTCGTTTTCCTCATAAATGATCTCTCCTTATATACTTTGTATCTACAATATCTTAAATCTCATTTTAATTATAACATTAGCTGCAATAAATTGCAAGGGTACCTAATGTTAAATTCTTGTGAACAACCGCCCCGGAAAATTTTTTTCAAAAAGGTATTGACAAATGCCGGCGGCTGTTGTATAATACTCAAAGTGTAAAGCTAAGACACTTTACAGGCGAGGTGCCGAAATGGAAAAGGATTTAAAATACGCCGCTCTGCTTGATCTGTACGGCGGTCTGCTCACCAAAAAGCAGGCCGAAGCCATGGACTATTACTACAACAGTGATTACTCCCTTGGGGAGATATCGGAGCTTATGGACATTACCCGTCAGGGGGCAAGGGATTTTATCAAGCGGGGCGAAACCATCATGCGGGAGGCTGAGGCGCGGCTCGGGCTCGGGGCCAGGCTGCAAAGGCTTGACCGTATCAGGAAAAACGCGGAAAGTATCCTTCAAAGCGGCGCCGGCCCGGAGGTAAATGTATTTGCCGAAAGGATAATTAAGGAAACCGAGCTCATACGGAACGGAGAGTTGTAATGGCTTTTGAATCATTGGGCGAAAAGCTGCAAGAGACCTTCAAACGGCTTAAAGGACAGGGGGTCGTCTCTGAAAAGGATATAAAGGCCGCCATGCGCGAGGTGCGTATGGCCCTGCTTGAAGCGGATGTGAGCTTCAAGGTGGTCAAGGAGTTTGAAAAGCGGGTCTTTGAAAAAGCCACCGGGGCCGAGGTTATGGAAAGCCTTACGCCCGGCCAGCAGATAATCAAGATCGTGCGCGACGAGCTGACTTGGCTTATGGGCGGCGCTCAGGCTAAGCTGACCGTATCTTCAAAGCCGCCTACGGTATATATGCTTGTAGGCCTTCAGGGCGCGGGCAAGACTACCCACGCCGCAAAGCTGGGCGGGCTGCTGAAAAAGCAGGGCAAGCGGGTGCTCCTTGTGGGCTGCGACGTATACCGCCCCGCCGCGATAAAACAGCTCCAGGTGGTGGGCGAGCAGGTCGGGCTTGCGGTCCACGCCGATTTTGACACTAAAAATCCCGTAAAAATAGCCGAGGATGCCGTAACGCGCTGCGACACTTCTCTTTATGACACGGTGATCCTCGATACCGCCGGCCGCCTCCATATCGACGAGGCGCTTATGGACGAGCTGGCGCAGATAAAGGAAAAAACCCATCCCACGGAAATCCTCCTTGTGGTGGACGCTATGACCGGTCAGGACGCGGTCACTGTGGCGGGGGCGTTTGACGACCAGCTTGGCATCGACGGCATAATAATGACCAAGCTTGACGGCGACACCCGCGGCGGCGCGGCCCTCAGCGTCAGGGCGGCCACCGGCAAGAGCATAAAATTTGTGGGCACCGGCGAAAAGCTGGGCGATATCGAACCCTTTTATCCCGACCGCATGGCGTCAAGGGTGCTGGGCATGGGGGATATGCTCTCCCTTATAGACAAGGCCCAGGCCGCCATTGACGAAAAGAAGGCTGCCGAGCTTGAACAAAAATTGCGCTCTCAGCGCTTCGACCTTAACGATTATCTGGATCAGCTCGGCCAAATGCGCAATATGGGCCCGCTGGAAAATATCATGGGTATGCTCCCCGGGGTGAACGCCGGGGCGCTGAAAAACGTCAAGGTGGACGAAAAGCAGCTGGATCGCATACAAGCCATAATAACCTCTATGACAAAGGAGGAGCGGCTTAAGCCGGAAATAATCAATGCCAGCCGCAAAAAGCGCATTGCCAGCGGCAGCGGCACCACTATACAGGATGTGAACAATCTTCTCAGGCAGTTTGAACAAATGCAGAAAATGCTCAAAATGTTCTCCAACCCCAAGAAGATGAAAAAGATGAAGCTGCCGTTCAATATTTGACCGGCCGCGCAAACCCAGTTAATAACATAAAGTTATTATATAAAACCAATCTACATTTTTACGGAGGTGTTTAACACATGGTTAAGATCAGACTTACAAGACTTGGCGCTAAAAAGGCCCCTTTCTACAGGGTGGTCGTTGCGGATTCCCGCTATCCCAGGGACGGCAGATTTATTGAGGAGATCGGCACATATGACCCCCTCGCCAATCCCAGCAAGTTCAGCGTTGACAAGGACAAGGTAAAGCAGTGGATGGCCAGCGGCGCTCAGCCCACCGACACTGTTAAGGCTCTGCTTAAGAAGCATGGCGTTATTGAGTGAGCCCTCGGAGAAAATCGAAAGGTAAGGTAACCCCATGAAAGAATTTCTTGAGGCGATAGTTAAGCCTCTGGTTGAAAACCCTGACGAGGTCGCCGTGACCGAGACCGTGAACGAGGATTCTATAGTCTATTCGCTCAGAGTCGCCCAAAGCGATATGGGCAAGGTCATTGGCCGCCAGGGCAGGATAGCAAAGGCTATAAGGACCCTGATGAAGGGCGCCGCTAAAAGGGTAGGAGAAGGGAAAAAAGTAGTGGTCGATATACTCGACTGAGCTTGGCGAAGGGCTGTGTTCGGAGAACATCGGCCCTTTGTTGATAATATGGGTGATGAGAATGATAAATGTTTTGAAAATAGTCAATACCCACGGCACAAGAGGAGAGGTCAAGGCTCTTCACTACACTGACGGCGAAGAGTTTTTCAGTGAGGTGAGCCGTTTTTACACCAAGGACTGCGGCCGCATTTTTGAACTGGAGAATTGGCGGTTCCACAAGGGGGCCGTGCTGCTCAAATTCAGGGGCGTGGAGGATATGAGCTCCGCCGAGCTTTTGCGCGGGCTTGAACTTTACGCCAAGGAGGAGGACTTGCCCGCCCTGCCCGAGGGCCGGTACTATTACTTTCAGCTCGTGGGACTTGACGCGGTTTTGGAAAACGGCGAATTGGCCGGTAAGATCACTGATGTTATCGAGAGCGCCGACCGCGAGCTGCTGGAACTCACCCGCCCGAACGGCAAAAAGTGCCTTATCCCAAAGTGCGACGCCTTTGTTGGCAGGGTGGACCTGGCCGCGGGACAGGTGCATATAACGCCAATCGAAGGACTGATAGACGATGAAATTTAGTGTGCTCACGCTCTTTCCGGAAATGTTCGGCGTGCTTAAAACTTCGGTGCTCGGCAGGGCGGTCGAAAAGGGGATAATAGAGCTGAACTGCGTGAATATCCGAGACTTCTCCAAGGATAAGCACCGCCGGGTGGACGACTATCCATACGGCGCCGGCGGCGGCATGGTCATGCAGCCCGGCCCGGTCTATGACGCGTGGCAGTCCGTGGCCGGCGAGGACAGGCCCCTTGTGATATATATGTCCCCCCAGGGCCGTACCCTCGACCAGAAGCTGGCCCGTGATTTGAGCCGGGAAAATCACGTCGTGGTGCTATGTGGGCATTATGAGGGCGTCGACCAGCGGGTTTTGGACGAAATTGTGGACATGGAAGTGTCTGTCGGCGATTATGTGCTGACCGGCGGCGAACTGCCGGCTATGGTTATGATTGATGTGATAAGCCGCATGGTACCGGGCGTGCTGGACAGTGAGGAGACCGCCTCGGAGGAGAGCCACTACAGCGGCCTTTTGGAATATCCTCAGTACACCCGTCCGCCGGAATTTATGGGCCGCGGCGTGCCGGAAGTCCTCCTCGGCGGCAACCACCGGGAGATTGTTAAGTGGAGGCGGGAAAGGTCCCTTGAAGTCACCTGGCGCAAACGCCCCGATATGCTGGAAAAGGCCCTTTTGACCGATGAGGATCGGGCCTATCTCAAAAAGCTTTAGAGGTGGTCAAAAATGAAAAAGCAGCTTTCGCTTACCATTGCCGCCCTGCTGCTTTTGACGGCGGGGCTGCTTTGCCTGCGCCTGTGGCGGCTGCTCAGGCCCGCGGCGCCGGAAACTCCTGCCGCGATGGAGACGGCGGCTGAAAACGAATACGGCGTGACCTTCTATCGACAGGATGACCCCGCGTGGGCCAGTGACCGTCTTGGCGGCTCGAAATATACAATGAGATCGTCGGGCTGCGTGGTGACCTCTATTGCCTCGGCCCTGTCCGGCGGCAAGAGCTCCGTGACACCCGGCGAACTTAACGTCATGTTCTCCGAAAACGGGGTTTATGACGCCAAGGGGAATTTACAGTGGTATGTGCTTGACGGGATTGAGGGCTTTGGCGTTCAGGTCTTTGGCGGGGTAGACCGAGAGGATATCGACGGTTGTCTGGCCCATGGCAGATATCCGATAATAAGGGTAAAAATAGGAGGCAGCGGCAGCGTTCATTATGTGCTGGTGATAGGCGTGGAGAATGGTGACTACATTTGTATGGATCCTCTTAAGGACGAACCTGTGCCGCTGGCGGACTACGGCGGCGAAATATATGCCGTCCGCTGCGTCTGGAAGGAATAATAAATTTTTTTTTAAAAAATGTAGGTTTACAATAGATGTGTTACACATAGCCCCGATAAATATGTCGGAAACAAGTTCCGTCATATTTATCGGG
>CANRHW010000128.1 GCA_947630525.1 uncultured Clostridia bacterium
AACTGGTGCGCCATCAGGGACTCGAACCCTGGACACCCTGATTAAGAGTCAGGTGCTCTACCAGCTGAGCTAATGGCGCAAATATTGAATTTTGTCAGTTCTCAGCGCCATTCACATTTCAATCGGAAATTACCGGCGCTCAAATCACCAACAGTGCTATTATAGCACAAAGGTCAGGGGTTGTCAAGCCCTTTTTTTAATTTTTACCGAATTTTTTACCGCTCTAAAGCAAGCCTTTATGACAGCAACAGTCCCCTCCGAGCCGGGTCAAACTCCGGCAGGGGGGGATTGCAAAATCAATTAAAGTACGAGGCGTATATGAACTATTGTCCGCTCGATAAGCACCGCGGCTTCGGCGCGGGTCATATTGTCAGCCGGATGGAGAAAGCCCAAGTCGTCGCCCTGCATCAGCTTCGCTCTCACCACGGACGCCATAGTAGGAACGGCGTAATCGCTTATCTCGCCGCTGTCGGGGAAATCAGCCAGCACCTCGAACGGCGCCTCGTCCATCTTATCAAGATAGTGAAGCGTCCGATAGACAAAGGCGCTGATATCCTGCCGCGTAACCGTGGCCTCCGGCTCAAAGCGGCCGTCACCGTCGCCAAGGGCTATACCCTTTTTCTTTGCAATTGAAATCTCGGCGGCATACGGATAGTCCGCCGCCACGTCCGAAAACTGTTCGCCGCCGCCCGTCAGCTTGGCAGCCCTGACGAGCATGGCCACAAATTCCCCGCGAGTAACGCTTTTGTCGGGCTCAAAACTTTCACCGTCGGCAATTCCCGCAAGTATGCCCAACTGGGACAGAGCGCCCACGGCTATCTGCGCCCATGAATGGCCGTCCATGTCGTCATAAGGAGTGAGAGGCTTGCGCTCCTCAATTATCACCATATTGTCACGGCCGGAATTTTCAGTTATCTCAATATTAAAATCAGATACCTCGACCCGGTACATGCCCGCGCTGCCAAGGACGCCCACTTTGAGCGGGTCTCTGTCGCCTGCGCCGCCAAACGCGAGCTTAAAGTTCCCGGCCTTTTTCGCCCTGAACAACAGCGAACAAATCAGATTGTCGTAGCTGCCGTTAAGACTGAAATCCGCCGCGTCAAAGGCAAAATGCCCGTCATCGTTGCTGAAATCATTGTAAACTATGCTGAAGCCGTCATCTTTGTAAACCGGGGCGATGAGCTCGGCCATTTCGGGATCAAAGTCGCCGGCCACACTGTACGTCAGGTATCCGTTATGGGCGCCGTCAATCATGACTTGGACCAAAAATTGATCCCCTACCTGCACGCTGTCCGCCGTGCACACTCCGCCGACCCGAATTGCGCCGTCGGCGGCGGCAACAGCGCCCATGGATAAAACCGTCAGGCACAGGGCAAGCGCGATAGAAATAAATCTTTTCATATTATCCTCCTCTTACCAGCAAAATCCGAAGTGGGAATTTTTATCTAAAATACTCAACGCCGCTTTCAAATATGAACTGGTCCTTGCAGCCTACAATATTGCCGGCCACAAAGTCGCCCTTACGCTCGCTGTGGCCCATTTTGCCAAGGATGCGTCCGTCGGCGCTGGTAATGCCCTCGATAGCGTCGATGCTGCCGTTGGGATTAAAAGCTATGTCGTGGGTAGGCCTGCCGTCTGGGTCCACGTAACGAGTGGCTATCTGACCGTTCTGACGGAGCTTTTCCACAAGAGCGGGGTCGGCCACAAAGCGCCCCTCTCCGTGTGAGACGGGTATAGCGTGTACGCTGCCCAGCTCGACCTTGCTGAACCACGGGCTGAGCTTGCTGACCACCTTGGTATATACCATTTGCGAAACGTGCCGGCCTATATTGTTAAAGGTAAGCGTGGGGCAGCTTTCGTCCATGTCTCTTATCTCGCCGTAGGGCACAAGGCCCAGCTTTATAAGGGCCTGGAAGCCGTTGCATATTCCAAGTATAAGACCGTCGCGGTTGTTGAGCAGCTCCATGACAGCCTCGCGCACGAGAGGATTGCGGAAGGCCGCGGCGATGAATTTGCCGCTGCCGTCAGGCTCGTCGCCGCCGCTGAAGCCGCCGGGGAACATTATCATCTGGCTTTCGCCTATTTTTTTGGCAAACTGGCGCAGGGAGTCCTGAACGCGGGTCTGTGAAAGGTTGTTGAACACGCAGACCTCCGGCTCCGCTCCGGCCTTGATAAACTGGCGGGCGCTGTCATATTCGCAGTTTGTCCCCGGGAAAACGGGAATGAACACCTTGGGCTTCGCGACCTTATTTTTGGCCACATGGACGGTCTTTTTGCCGTAGAGGTAATCGGTAAGGGGAGCTTCCTCCTCCCTCGCCTTTGTGGGGAAAATGCGTTCAAGCGGAGCCTTCCACGCTTCAAGAGCGCCGCCGATGGCAATTCCGTTGACCAAGATGCCGCTGCCGCCGGTCCTGCCCAGCAGCACGGCGCCTATATCGGAAAACAGGCCGCTGTCCTCAGTCTCTACAACGAGGCCGCCGGTCTCGGGAGCGAAAAGGTCCCCGCCGTAATTTATCTCCGCGCCTATACCGTTGCCGAAAGTCATCTTGCTGACGGCCTCGCAAAGGCCGCCCATCTTAATTGCCGAAGCGGAAATGACCTTGCCCGCCTTTACGGCCTGATACATGGCGGCGTAGTTCCGATGCAGGGCGTCAAAATCGGGAGTGTCGTCGGACAATCTGGGCAAAGGCAGATAAACTATGCTGCTGCCGGCCTTTTTAAACTCGGGAGAAAGAACCTGGCCGGCATTTTCGGTGACAACGGCAAACGAGACCAGCGTGGGCGGCACGTCCATATCGCCGAAAGAGCCGCTCATGGAATCCTTGCCGCCGATAGCCGCGGTGCCTATCTTCATCTGAGCGGTATAAGCTCCAAGCAGCGCGGAAAAAGGCTTGCCCCAGCGCTTGGGGTCCGAGCCCAGCCGCTCGAAATATTCCTGGAACGTCAGGCGGACCCGGCTGTAATCGCCGCCCATGGCCGCAATTTTGGAGACGGACTCGACCACGGCATACATGGCGCCGTGGAAAGGACTTTTGGAAGTAAGTATCGGGTTATACCCATAGGCCATAAGGGTCGCCGTAGTGGTCTCTCCCTCGCTGAGGGGCAGCTTGGCGGCCATGCCCTCGGCAGGGGTGAGCTGATATTTGCCGCCAAAGGGCATGAGCACGGAGCCGGCCCCTATGGAGCTGTCGAACCGTTCGGAAAGTCCCTTTTGGCTGCACACATTGAGGTCGCCCAAAGTTTCCAGCCACTTTTGGGCAAGGTCGGTATACTCTGTTTTGGGGAAAAGCTCCTCGCCGGGAGCGGAAGCATATATGTCGGCATGCTTTTCAGCGCCGTTGGTGTTAAGGAAGTCCCGGCTGATATCAACAATGGTCTTGCCCCGCCATGTCATGCGCAGGCGGTTGGCGTCGGTAACGGAGGCAACCACCGTAGCCTCGAGATTTTCCTTATTGGCCTCGGCGATAAATCTGTCCGCATCCTCCGGGGCGACTACAACGGCCATACGCTCCTGGCTTTCGCTGATAGCCAGCTCGGTGCCGTCAAGGCCCTCGTACTTCTTGGGCACAAGGTCAAGATTGATGTCAAGTCCGTCGGCAAGTTCGCCGATGGCCACGCTTACGCCGCCGGCGCCAAAGTCGTTGCAGCGCTTAATCATGCGCGTAACGCCGCCGTTGCGGAACAGACGCTGGAGCTTGCGCTCCTCGGGGGGATTGCCCTTTTGCACCTCGGCGCCGCAGGTGGACAGCGAATTTACGTTGTGGGCCTTGGATGAGCCGGTGGCGCCGCCGCAGCCGTCACGGCCGGTGCGGCCGCCCAAAAGAATTATAAGGTCGCCCTTTTCGGGACGCATACGCACGACATGATCCTTTGGCGTCGCGCCGACAACCGCGCCTATCTCCATGCGCTTGGCCACATAGCCCGGGTGGTATACCTCGGCCACCTGGCCGGTAGCGAGACCGATTTGGTTGCCGTAGGAGCTGTATCCCCCGGCCGCCGTGCGGGTTATTTTGCGCTGAGGCAGCTTGCCGGGGAGAGTATCCTTGACCGCGGTGCGCGGGTCGCCGCTGCCGGTGACGCGCATAGCCTGATATACGTAGCTCCTGCCCGAAAGCGGGTCGCGGATCGCGCCGCCAAGGCAGGTGGCCGCGCCGCCGAAGGGCTCGATCTCGGTGGGATGGTTGTGAGTTTCGTTTTTGAACATTACGAGCCAGGGCTCGGGCTTGCCGTTGATATCGGCGGTGATATTAATGGAGCAGGCGTTTATCTCCTCGCTTTCATCAAGATCGTCCAGCTTGCCGGCGGCCTTAAGCTCCTTCATGGCGATGGTCGCCAAATCCATGAGGCACATGGGCTTTTCCCGCCCTATGGATTTACGCCCGGCCTTGTATGTCTCAAAGGCGGCCTTTAGCGGCTCGAAGCCCTCCTCTATCTCAACCTTGTCAAACACCGTCGTAAAGGTGGTATGGCGGCAATGGTCGGACCAATAGGTATCGATAACGCGCATTTCCGTAAACGTAGGGTCGCGGCGCTCTACATCCCGGAAATATGTCCGGCAGAATTTAAGGTCATCCAAATCCATGGCAAAACCCATTTTTGAAGCAAGGGCCTCCAAATCGGCGTCGCTGCCGGCGATAAAGCCCTCGACCCGGGCCACGTCCGCCGGAACGTCGGCCGTCATAACAAGACTTTCGGGCTTTTCCATAAGCGCCTCGTGGGCCTCGACGGGGTTAATGACATATTTCCTGATGCGCTCCACATCTTCAAGCGATACGCCGCCCTTAATGATTATGAGCTTGGCTGCGCGGACAACGGGCTTTTCGCCCTGAGTTATTATCTGTACGCAAACGGCGGCGCTGTCGGCCCGCTGGTCGTACTGGCCCGGCAGCAGCTCATA
>CANRHW010000129.1 GCA_947630525.1 uncultured Clostridia bacterium
TCTCAAATATATTTTCTATCACCGTAGACGGCTCGGTTCCGCAGGCCATAACGGCCATGACCTGAGACTGGCAGTCGGTCGGGAACCCCGGATACACCCTTGTGCGTACCACGCCGCAGGGGCGTATGATTTTGGGCGCCCTGACGCTTACGCCGCCGGCGGACCAGGTTATGTCTCCGCCGCAGCGTTCCAATACGGCGGCGGTCTCCTCGAGGTGAGGACGGATGGCGTTTTCGATTTCCAGCCGTCCGCCGGCCGTCATAACGGCGCACATATAGGTTGCGGCCACAATGCGGTCGGGCATGACGGTATATTCGCAGCCGCCCAGGCTTTCAACGCCCTCTATCCTAATCATGTCGCCGCCGGCGCCGCGTATCTTCGCGCCCATAGCGCAAAGGAAGCGGCAAAGGTCGGTTATCTCCGGCTCCCGCGCGGCGTTGGTGAGCACCGTGCGGCCCGGAGCGGTCACCGCGGCAAGTATGACGTTTTCGGTAGCCCCCACGCTGGGGAAGTCCAGACACACCTCGGCGGCCTTGGGCCAGCCCCGGGCGCAAATCATTCCGGCCGAGGTGTCCACCTCCACGCCCATAGTCCGCAGGGCGCGGACGTGAATATCAATGGGCCGGCGGCCAAGCCTGCATCCGCCCGGCATGGGCAAATTTGCCTGACCGAAGCGGCCTGCCAGAGCGCCGAGGAAATTTACCGAGCTGCGCATATCCCCGCCGCCGTTCTCAATAGGCAGCGACCGCAGCCCGGCGGGATTGACAATTATCTCATCGCCGTCAAAGGCGGTCTTGCAGCCCAAATTTTCAAGTATTTTCAATGTATAGCTCACGTCGCTGAGGCGTGGACAGTTTTTAAGCAGCACAGCCCCATCGCTCAGAACGCAGCCGGCAAGTATGGGCAAAACGGCGTTCTTTGCGCCGTACACCTTCAATTTTCCGTCAAGGGGATGTTTGCCGAAAATTATGTAGTCCTCCATCCCTGCACCTCCACAACAAGCTTACTTTATAGTATGCCGGAAAAGCGCAAGGTGTTAAGGCAATGCCTATGCAATGGGGATGCCCAAGTTCTATTTGCCGATTATTCTTTTAATTTCCTTATAAATGGTTTCGCCGCCGTCGGCGATGCCTATTTTTTTGCTGCATTGGCGCATTTTTTCAAGGCCCGCCGGGTCGGCGACGGCCGTTTCGATGGCTTTGCGCAGGGACTGGCCGCTGAGCTCGCTTTCCAACAGCACTTTAGCCGCGCCGTTCTTTTCCAGATAGCGAGCGTTGTATTCCTGATGGTTGTGAGCCACGTAGGGACTGGGCACGAGCACCGCCGCCTTACCCAGGGCGTTTATCTCGCTGACGGTAATTGCCCCGGCCCTTGATACGACCAGATCCGCCATGGCGAACATTTCTTTCATGTTATATATGTAGGGGAATATTTTAACATTCGGCCCCAACTTTACGTTTTTAATCGACTCCATAAAGCCTTCGTAATGCTTTTCGCCCGTGGCGGCCACGAGATTGAAGCCAAGGGGGCCGTCCCTGAGCATTTGGGCCAAAGCGTCGTTCATGCGCTCGGCGCCCAAACTGCCGCCGAACATAAGGGCAACCGGGCCGGGAGGCAGTTCCAGTTCGCCGCGAACCTTAGCGGCGTCTATCGGGTCAAACAGGTCCGGCCGCAGAGGATTGCCGGTGAGGACCATGTTCCCCGCCTCCATCATATTTCGGGTCTCGTCAAAGCTGATAGCGGTAACGTCGGCCTTTTTCGCCAGCATTTTTATGGCCAGCCCGGGGAAGACGTTCTGCTCGTGTATGAGGGTCGGTATTTTCCGCTTAAAGGCGGCCTTGACCACCGGAGCGCAAACGTAGCCGCCGGTGCCGACCACCGCGTCCGGCCGGAACTGGTCGATTATTTTGCCCGAATCGCGTATGGATGTAAAATAATTAACCGCGACCTTTATGTTTTCAAGTGTTAGTTTGCGGCGGAGGCCCATTACCTCCACGGATTTTATAGGGAAGCCCTCCCGCGGGACGAGCCGCTGCTCCATGCCGTTGGGCGTACCCACAAAAAGTATTTCGCTGTCGGGTTCGTGCGCCCGCACGGTCTTTGCAACAGCGACCGCGGGATTGATGTGGCCCGCCGTTCCGCCGCCTGATAAAAGTAAACGCATGGATACTCCACCTTAAATCTTATTTTGTGTGCTGAAACGGGATATGTTCATAAGTATGCCCATACCGGCCATCATTATGATGAGCGAGGTGCCGCCGCTGCTGAAAAACGGAAGCTGCATACCTGTGGACGGGAAGACCGAAAGCACCACGCTGACGCTGATTATGACCTGGAGCGCCACTATGACAATTATGCCAAAGCCCAGGAGCAGCCCGAAATTATCCTTGGCCGAAAACGCTATCTGCACCCCGCGGAAAATCAGCAGGGCAAAAAGCACCAGCACGGCCATGCCGCCAAGGAAGCCGAGCTCTTCGCATACAATGGCGTAAATATAGTCGTTTTGCGCCTCGGGCAGGTAGCCGTACTTCTGGCGGGACTGGCCGAAGCCCACGCCCGTAAGGCCGCCGCTGCCTACGGCATAAAGGGAATTGATGACCTGCCAGCCGTCGCCCCGGGGATCCTCAAAGGGGTGAAGAAAGGTCAGCAGCCGCCTCACCCGGTAGGGTTCGACAAGGGCAATGACGCCGCTGACCACCGCAAAAGCTCCGCCCAGGCCGGCAAGATATTTCCAGCTAAGGCCGGCGGCAAAAAGCATTGCTATGCCCACGAGAGTAATAAGTATCATGGCCGAAAGGTGGCTTTGCAGTATACAGGCAAAGGCAACGGCGGCCATGAGCCCAACATAGCGGAGCACATTTTTGACCTTGCTGAGGTCGCTGTGGCGTTTGCCGGTGAGAAGAGCGGCAAAATATATGACTACCGCGAACTTGCATATCTCAGACGGCTGAAAGTTGATGCCGGCAATGGATATCTGCCGGGTGGCGCCGTGCGAAGCGAAGCCCAGCAGGGGCACCAGATACATAAGGGCCAGAGTGACCCAGAATATGGGCGTGGCAAGCCTTTTGTAAATGTGATAGTCGATGCGCGAGGTGACGAACATTACCGCCAGGCCCAGCCCCGCAAAGGTAAGCTGGCGCAGGATTATGGAATATATGTTTTCCCGGCTGGTGTTGAGACTGGCCGAATAGAGCATTATCAATCCGAAACAGAGGAGGGCGAAAACCAGCGCGAACAGGAAAAAATCCACCCGTTCGCCGCGCTTTGGTTTGAACATAAAATACGATCTTAAGCTGCGTCCGGACTTTTTCTTAGTTCCGTTCATATAGACGCCTCCTCAAATTACAGTCCAAAATATGACAAAATACAGAGCGCGGCGGTAACCGCTGAAAATACGAAAACTATCTTTGTTTCACTCCAGCCGCACATCTCAAAATGATGATGCACGGGCGTCATTTTAAACACCCGCTTGCCGGTGGACTTGTAGGCCGTGACCTGTATTATGACGCTGAGGGTCTCAAACAGGAACACAAAGCCGCCGATCAGCAGGAACAGCTCCAGCCCGGCGGACACCGCCGCGCAGCTGAGCGCCCCGCCCAAGAACAGGCTGCCGGTATCGCCCATAAATATTTTTGCGGGATAGAAGTTGTAGATTATGAAGCCGAGACAGGCCCCCACCACGGCCATCATTACGGCGGCGCCGCCGGGCCTGCCCTGACGGGCGCAGGCCACGGTGAAGAACAGGGCCGCAACGGTGGTCACCGAAGCCGCCAGTCCGTCCAGACCGTCGGTGAGGTTGACGCTGTTGGTAGTAGCCAGCAGCACCAGCATGACAAAAGGAATGTAAAATATCCCCAGGTCAAGAGTGACGCCGGCAAAGGGCACAAGAGTTTCGCTCTGACCGGCCACAAAATAAACGTAAAGGGCAAAAATCAAGCTCACTAATATCTGACAGCCAAATTTCTGCTTGGGCGTAAAGCCCTGATTTTGCTTTTTGACGACCTTGATATAATCGTCCACAAAGCCGATGAGGCCGAACAGCGTCGCCCCCGCGGCCACGGCGAGCCCCTCAAGGCCGCCGGCGCAGAACACCGCCGCCAGACCAACCGCCAGTATCATGGCAATGCCGCCCATTGTGGGCGTACCCTGCTTTTTTGAGTGCCAGGAGGGTCCGTCCTCCAATATGCTTTGGCCGAATTTCAGCCTGCGCAAAAAAGGTATAAGCAGCGGTACGGTCACGGCCGTAATTACCAAACCTATGGCCCCGGCCATCAGAACCTTTATATCCATCCTGTGTGCCCCCTGTTATTTTAAATCAATTTCTTCTTCGATCTCACGGACAAGCTCGCGTTCGTCCATGTGGAGCTTTTCCGTGCCTACTATCTGATAAGTTTCGTGGCCCTTGCCGGCCAGCAGTACCGTGTCGCCCGGTTTGGCCATGACCAAGGCCGCTTTTATGGCCTCCCGCCGGTCGGCAATGGCGCCGTGCTCGCCCCTGACGCCTTTCAGTACGTCGGCAATTATGGCCGAGGGCTCCTCGGTACGCGGATTGTCGCTGGTCACTATGCAGTAATCCGAAAGGGACGAGGCGACCTCGCCCATCAGCGGGCGCTTGGTTTTATCCCTGTCGCCGCCGCAGCCAAACACCGTTATTATCCGGCCCGCCGCGAACTCGCGCAGGGCGAGGAGAACCTTTTCAAGGCCGTCGGGAGTGTGGGCGTAATCTATATATACCCGGTACCTGCCCTTAGTAGGTAAAAGCTCCATCCGCC
>CANRHW010000130.1 GCA_947630525.1 uncultured Clostridia bacterium
TATTAATGACTGAAAACAAAAACGGCGAAGTCCTTGAACTTCTCCTGTCTCAGGCCGCAAGCCAGGTCGCCGGCGAGCTTGGGGCCGGGCTGGCCGCCGCACCAGATGCGAATTCCCCCCCCCACCGCAGCAAAGCTATGGCCCCGCTGGCGCGTCGGGACTCCGGCCATACCTGCCGCCGCGCTTCCGGGTGGGCCGCCTGTATCGTGGCGGCCATGCTTGTTGGCTCGGCCGGAACCGCTCTTAGCGTCGAGGCCGTCAGAGAATCTATCATTAATTTTATATTTGATCCCGATGCGCCGGAAACCGAGTTTACTTACGCCGGTAATGGTGTCAATTACACTGGGGAGCTTGTTACGCTTTCTTATATGCCAAGATATTTCGTATGTACTGAAGATAGGGCAGAACAAAACTGCGGTTTTGAATTTATATCCTTTGATACGTCAGCGTATAGCGGCGATGACTGTTTGTGGTTTAACTTCACGCTTGATTCAGACGTTGAAAAATTGTATCTTGACACAGAAAACGGAACCATAGAGGAGACAAAGATAAACGGGTATGATGCTGAATATATAAAAAATCCGGATTACAGTATCTTGTTATGGTATATAGATGATAATCCGTGCATTATCGCAGGTAACATATCAAAAAATGATATGTTTAAAATAGCCAGTGGTGTAGAGTTAATATAATTTAAGGAGATGTAAAATCATGAAAAAAACAATCAAACGTCTGTCCGCTTTGACGCTTTCGTCGATGCTTTTGTTTTCCGTGGCACAGGCCGAAACGTTTAAGCTGCCTATAGAGGGGACGTTCCAAAATCAGCCCCAAGGCAATGTGGCAAGAGATAAAACCAAAACCGTAAACGGCAGCCATTTCACCCTGAACGACGATGAAAACTCGGTGATAGTGCGTTTCCAGCCGGAGGACGGCGGCAAAATGGAGTACTATATTTCTTTGTACGATAACACGGAGCAAAGGTATATCACCGCCGGCGATATGCCCGGCCTGCCCGAAAATATGGTCGGCCCCATAAGCTCGGGAGAGTTCAAATTCACCGGGCTGACCGGCGGCAACAGCTATTCCGTCCGCATTGCCACCGCCATAAATTATGCCAGTCTTAAAGGAGAGGTCTGCGGCGATCGTCTCGAAGCCGCCGCCGATTCGGTCTTTCCGTCGTCAATAACGGGCGCGGTCTCCGCCGCGGCCAGAACGCCAAATCTAATAAAGGCGCCCGGCGATACGGTTAGCCGAGCCGATATGTGCGTGCTCATAAGAGGCCTGCTGCCCCCGAAAAAGCAAAGCGTGCAGATACTCAGCTTTGAGGAGTATCCGTTTACGGATATACCGGAGGACGCATCGTTCAAAGACGCCGTCGATGAGCTTATCGGGCTGAAAGTGATAAACGGCGTCGGGGACGGAAAATTTATGCCCGAAGAAGCCGTCACCAACGTGCAGGCCGTAAAAATGCTTGTTTGCTCCTTGGGCTATGGCGGCTATGCCGAAAACCTGGGCGGCTGGCCCCGGGGATATCTCGCCTGCGGCCGGGAGCTCGGTCTGTACGGCGGCGACGCGCCTGATTCTCCGGCTCTTTGGCAGGATGTGCAAAAAATGCTGGACACCGCCTATAACCTGCCTCATATGTGTATGAGCGAATATTCAGCCGCCGGTAAGGCAGTATTTTATCAGGCTCCTGATATTACCTACGCGGCTTTTAACTAATAAAGTAATTAATGGGGCCGTAAAAAAATGGCGCAGATCGTTCAAGGGCCGAAATTTTTAATTTAATGCAAATTGAAAAATTAAACAATAAATAAAATAATGAATTAATGAAGAAAATTCGCCCTTACGAGCGAATTTTCTCATTTTTATGCCCTTGAACTACGAACGAAAATCACCACTCGGCGGCGTCGGGGCAAAGCCCGTCTTTGCTCTGACGCTTTTTCCCAAGAAAAAGGTTGTCGCACGAGGGCTTGCCCCTCCTTTTTCGCAAAAGGTCACGCTGTGCTCCGGCTATTCGGGCGGTTAAGCCGCCCTCATAACGCCTACGCTTGCTACCAACCTTTTGCGAGTTGGGCCCCACAAACAACGAAGTTGTTTGTGGGGAAAAGGAGGAACAGCGGCGAGAGCCATTGTTCCGATTTTGTAAAAAATCGGAACAAGCGATGCAACGCTTGTTCCGACGTCGTTCTGCACGATTTTTTCTGCCGGCCCCGTGCCTCTAAATTACAGAGCGAGTTTTTTACAGCCCCATTAATTCTATTTTCATTAAATACAATCATTGCTGCTGGTTTGAGCCGCCGGCCGTGTCGGGCGTTGTGGGATCATCGGCCACGGGCAGGCCGTCCACATAACCAAAGACGTCTTCTACGAGCTTCTTAGTGGCGGAAATGTCAGGTATCCAGTAAGATATTTCGTTGATTACGCCAAAATTGCCGGGTATCATTTCAGTGCGGAGCCTCTCCTCATCGCCGTTGGCGTCAAGAACGTTATAGGCCATGCCCGCCGCCTCGGCGACGGTCATATCGGTATCGATATTGTCCATTATGATATTGAAAATCTCGGGAACCTTATGGACATTGGCAATGTTGACCTTTTGCTTCACCAGCTCGTGCAATACCTGCTGCTGCACCCGCACCCGGTCTATATCGCCGTCGGGATAATGGCGGAAACGCACCAACTGTTCGGCCTTGTCTCCGTCAAGGTGCTGAAAGCCCTTTTTCAAGTGAATATGCAGATCCTGCCAGTCGTCGTCGTAATCCATGTCCTGTGGCACGTCGAAGTCAAAGCCGTCAATGGCGTCGATTATCTGCCGAAAAGCCGCAAAATTGATGCACACGTAGTGATGGATCGGTATGCCTGTGAGGGCTTTTACCGCGCGGATAGCGTATTCGTCGCCCCGCTTGGCGCCGCCGGCGTCGGTTTTCTGCTGACCGTAGGAGTGGGGAGCGTTTATTTTATCCACCCGTTTGTTGTAATATATCCTTGTGTCGCGGGGAATGCTCAGCACGTTGACCATCTTATTCTGGGGGTCAATCTGATATATCATCATTACGTCGGTGAGGTTGCCGCTGGCGTCGGTGCCCATGAGAAGCACGTTGTATTTGGAACTGGGTACAACAGGGTCAAGGGCCTGCACCGCGCTGACAGAAATGTTTTCATCCACGGGCTTGCCGAAGAGCTGGCCCAGCCATATGCCCAGCCCAGCTGAAACAAAGGCGAGTATAATCAGCAGCAGCACGTTCAGATAGCCTCTAAATTTATTTTTGCTCATGTTTGATTTCATCCTTTAAATCTGCAAATATAGCGCAAATAATAACAGGGTAATTATATCATAACGGCTTCCCAAAGTCAATACGAAAATAAATAATTAACAATTAAAACATTTTTTCCCGAACCGGGATTGCATTTGACAAAAACGAAAGAAATTTTACGCTAATCGAAGCAAAGGCAAGATTAAACGCATTATATGGAGAAAAACGGCGATTGACCTTTTGCCGGCCGCGTAGTATAATATTATCGTTGCTTTTGCAGCGCGGCCGTCTAAACTTGATATGGAGGAGTTCCCGAGCGGCCAAAGGGGGCAGACTGTAAATCTGTTGTCACTGACTTCGGTGGTCCGAATCCACCCTCCTCCACCACGGCGCCGCCCTTGGGCGGCAGAGACGAGAGATAATGGATAAAAGATAATGGTCAATATTAAAGCGTCGCTTTTGGTCTGTTATCTGCTGTTTATTATCTCTTATTTTTTATTTAAAAATTCCTGCCCGCGCGCCCTGGCGGTGCTGCGCGGACGAAAACCGAACGGGGGAAGATGAAAATGGATAAGCTTGATCAGTTTAAGGCTTGGGTCAAGGATTCGGACAATATTGTGTTCTTCGGCGGAGCGGGCGTTTCCACCGAAAGCGGCATACCGGATTTCCGCAGTGTGGACGGCCTGTATAATCAAAAGTACGACTATCCGCCGGAAACGATTTTGTCCCACAGCTTTTTTATGGACAACCCTCGGGAGTTTTATCGGTTTTACCGGGATAAAATGCTCTGTCTCGACGCTAAGCCCAACGTGACCCATACGGCTCTTGCCCGGCTGGAAGCCGAGGGGAAGCTCAGGGCCGTCGTAACTCAAAATATAGACGGCTTGCATCAGGCGGCCGGCAGCAAAAACGTCTTTGAGCTCCATGGCAGCATACATCGCAATTACTGCGCCCACTGCGGCAAATTCTACGGCGTTGAGGCAATAGTTAATTCCGACGGCGTGCCCCGCTGTACCTGCGGCGGGACGATAAAGCCCGACGTGGTGCTCTATGAGGAGCAGCTTGACCCCGATTGTCTCAACGGCGCTATCGAGGCCATCGCCCGGGCCGATGTGCTGATAGTGGGCGGCACCTCGCTGACGGTGTATCCGGCCTCGGGGCTGGTTCGTTATTACAGGGGCCATAAGCTGGCTCTTATCAATAAGACCCCCACCGACTATGACCGCTATGCGGACCTTGTGATATATGGCAGCTTGGGTCAGGTTTTTGCCGAAGTGTGATTTGTTGATAATTATAAAATAACTCGCTATGTAACCTGGAAGCACTGGAGCTGTCAAAAAAATCGTGCAGACCGTTCAATGGCATAAAAAATAAGAAAATTCGTCCGTAAGGGCGAATTTTCTACATTAATTTATTATTTTTTTGTCTTTTTTTGTTTTTAAATCGTCTAATAAGTGTAAGGCCTTGCAAAACAAAGGAGAGGAGGAGTTGCCGT
>CANRHW010000131.1 GCA_947630525.1 uncultured Clostridia bacterium
CTGGTCCATAACCTTATCCCTTGGCGTACCGTAGTAGTTGCCGCAATAGACAGCATGTTCCAGAAATTCGCCCCGGCCTATCCTTGCCCGGAACTCCTCCTCGGTCAGGAAAAAGTATGTTTCCCCCTCCCTATCCTCTTCCCTGGGTTCGCGCGTGGTTGCGGAAACGGATAAATAAACCTCCGGGTGCTTCTTCATGAAAGCCTTGCAGATAGTGCCCTTCCCCGCCCCGCTGGGGCCGGAAATAACAAAGAGGTTACCCTTCATCTTCATCCTCCTCTACAATCAGCATTTTTGCCTCCTGTCGGGATGCGATAGTCTCCGGCTGTATGGCCGAAAGTATCACGTGGCAGCTGTCCATTATGATAACGCTGCGCGTTCTCCGGCCGTAAGTGGCGTCAATAAGCATGCCCTTTTCCCTCGTTTCCTGAATGAGGCGCTTTACCGGCGCACTGTCAGGCGAGACTATCGACACCAGCCGCAAGTCGGAAATCATATTGCCGTAACCTATATTAATAAGCCGCATATTCCACCCCTACTCCACATTTTGGCACTGCTCACGGAGCTTTTCTATTTCGGCCTTGAGGTCGATAACAATCTTTGCCGTTTCAAGGTCGTTGCTCTTGCTGCCAATAGTATTAGTTTCTCTATTCATTTCCTGAATTAGGAAGTCCAGTTTGCGCCCCACAGGTTCAACGCTTTTCAACATAGCGCCCATCTGCGAGATGTGGCTTTTGAGCCGGACTATCTCTTCGTTTACATTCACTCTGTCAGAGAAAATTGCGACTTCGGAAAGGAGGCGGCTTTCGTCGTAGGGAACGTCCTCCATTATCTGACGCATACGGTTTTCAATGCGCTCCTTATATTCCTCAACGATAGACGGGGCGCGTTCTTCAATCTTGGAGGTCAGCTCTTCAACAATTCCAAGATGTTCGCTCATGTCCGCGTAAAGGCGTTCACCCTCAGCCGCACGCATATCATCAAAGCTGCCGAGCGCGGCGCCGAGAGCTTCTTTTATCGCGGCAAGTATCGCGTCGCTGTCGTCCTCCGCCCTATCCACCACAAACACGTCGGGCACTCTCAAAAAATCCACGGCCTTGGGCTCGTAATTTAAGCCGAGCTCTCGCGCTAACAGGAGCAGACCCTCATGATAGCCCCTTGCCAGCTCAATGTCCGGGCGGACTACGCCGCCGCTGACCTCTTTGTTTTCAACAGTGACAAAAATATCAGCCTTGCCGCGGGATATGGTCCCGCCCGCGAGCTTCTTTATCTCGTCTTCTGCAAAAGCGTACACCCGGGGGCATTTGATATTGAAATCGCTGTACCTATGGTTTACGCACCTTATCTCAACGGTAAAGGTTTTCCCTGCGGCGTCGGCAGCGCCGCTGCCATAGCCAGTCATGCTCTTTATCATCGGTTTCACCCTCACAACATATTTATCTAATATATAATTATACCATTTACTTGCCTTAAAGTCAACACTTAGCAAAAAATTTAATATATTAACACAAATTTTTTCCCTTTTTACTGGACATTTTTTTACAAAAATGGTACTATATTCATAGGAGGAACGCATATGGAAAACAACTTTTATGCTGCCGAACTGCGCATCGGCGACAATGCCTATCCGCAGCGGCTCGATAAACTTAAAAATCCGCCGGAGCTTCTTTACGTTAGGGGTAAGATGAATTTAGCAAAGGCCGAACCCTGCGTGGCCGTGGTTGGGACAAGGAATCCAACGGCCTACGGACTGACGGTGACGGCGGACTTTTGCCGTGACTTTTGCGAAGCGGGCTTTACCATCGTCACGGGAGGGGCAAGGGGCATCGACACCGCTGCTGCGCAAACCGCGCTGAAGTACGGCGGCAAACTCATACTTGTACTGGGCTGCGGGGTCGACGTAGTCTATCCCCCGGAAAATGAGGGGCTTTTTTCGGCAACGGTCGAAAGCGGTGGGGCGATAATAAGTGAATTGCCGCCCGGCACGCAGCCGCATTCGGGATATTTCCCTATGCGCAACAGGATCATTGCCGGTCTGTGCGATGGGTGCCTTGTCACGGAGGCCGGAGCAAAAAGCGGAGCTCTTATAACTGCGGATATCTGCTTTGATTTGCGCAGGCCGGTGTTTGCGGTTCCGGGCAATATAACTTCGGGCCAGAGCGCCGGCACAAACGAATTGATACGTTCCGGCGCACAGTTGGTTACGGACGGGCTTAAAGCGGCTGCCGAGATGAAACTGTCGCTTTCCTTTGCCGACCGCGATAGAATTATTGCTGCGGAAAAAGTTTCCACTGAAAGCCCTGTCTCCCTGGCAGCGAACCCAAAAAAGGAGAAAAAGGCGATACAGGGTCTTTCGCCAACGGAAGAAAAAATAATCGCCGCCATGGAAGGCGGCTGTGAAAGTTTGGATGATATTTCAAAAACATCCGGGCTAAACGAAGCGGATTTGGCCCCGACGCTTGTTATGCTGGAGATAAAGGGCGTAATACGCCGGAACTTCGGCGGCGGTTACACGGTTATATAACCGGCGTCACCTTTTGAGTAAGGTTACATAAAAAAGTCGCGCAGGCTCTTAGCGGCCGCGCGGCTTTTTAGTTGTTTTTGTCCTGTTCTTCCATTTTACGGCGCATGCGCTGCTCGGCCTCGCGGCGGCGTCGCGCCCGTTGGCGGCGTTCGCGTTCCAAGCGGCGCTGGCGGCGCTTAAAATAAATGACGGCAACCGCAGCGGCAATAACGACAACCAGGGCGATAAACCAGGGCGACGTAAAAAAGTTTATAATTCCGTCGCCAACATAGGCAATGGCGTCAAATTTATATTCCTTATCGGCCACGAGGTTTATCACACCGGCGGAAACACCGTCGTAAAAATATTCACACTCACCTATCACTTCGCCTTTTGCAAGCGGCGCATTAACACTGTCCGGCACACGTATCACATGTGTAAGCTCGCCAAGTTCCTGATCCTTTGGGTAGAGATAATACAAATTTTTTTCGGCTTCAAGTAAAACCTGGCTGGCGCGGCGGGCGTTATTTATGGTAACTTGACCCAAAAGCGCACCCTTGTTTTCGACTATTTTGGTAGAATAACCGTCAAAAGTGGTATCAAAAAAATTTTTGCAGTCAATATATCCCTGGGCCTTGCCGTCGGTGGTTTCGGAACCGAAAGTCAGAGCCAGCAGTTCCATATCTTTTTCCCTGGCAACCTCCACAAGACAGCTTTTAGCCTCGGCGGTGTAACCGGCCTTTACGCCGATGGCTTTTGAATAGTAGTAGTCCGTGCGTTGTACCTTGCTCACCATGTAATTGGTATTGATGAGATTGCGGACCTCCTTATATTTTTCCGTAGGCTGTATAGTGTATTGGTCGGTTTTAACGATTTCCCGGAAATCCGGATTTTCCATAGCGTACCTGGTCAGTTTGGCCATATCGCGGACAGTTGTAAAGGTTCGGTCGTCATGCTCCCCATGTGTGTTTGAAAAGTTGGTGCCGTCCATACCAAGCTGAACGGCCTTTTCGTTCATCATCTTTACAAAATCGCCTATATTGCCGCCCACCGCCTCGGCAAGCACATTTGTGGCGTCCGCGGCCGAGGCCAGCATTGCTCCGTAGAGAAGCTGGCGAACGGTCAGGGATTCGCCGGGCATTATGTCCATTACGGTAACGCCGTCCGGCACCGAATCGAGAGCCGTGGCCGTGGCGGTACACTTTTCCTCCAGATTGCAGTTTTCAAGGGCCAAAATCGCGGTCATAATTTTTACCGTGCTGGCGGGATATACCTTTTCATCGGCGTTCTTTTCGTACAAAACTCTGCCGGTGTTCATATCCATAAATATTACGTACGGAGATTCGGCAGAAAAAACTTCCCCGGTCTCAGTTCCCACTTCGCTTCCCCCGGCGCCGTCATCCTCGGGTGCGGCGCATACCGAAAAGGAGAGCAAAGCGGCGCAAAGCAGAAAAGACAGAATTTTCCTCATCTGTTAATTTCCTTCCCGTGCTTCTTAGCGGTCTTCGCGCGGTTATTCCATAAGCACTTCAATAGCTTTTTGCAGAGGCTTGTCACCGTCCGCGTTGAAAATTATATTACCGTATTCGTCAAGGTCAATGTTGTTTTCTATGTCAATATCCGGGGTGACCCCTTCGCCAAGCCAAATGCCGTCGGGGCGGTAATTTTTAAACGAAGTAACCTTTAGTATGCCGTCGCTCAGGCTGCCGCCAAGTGAACATACCATCTGGCTGACGCCTTTGCCATAGGTTTTTTTGCCTATTATTTTCGCCCTGCCTCGGGCCTGCATACAACCGGCCACGATCTCGCTGGCCGAAGCCGACCCCTCGTCGACAAGCAGGACGAGCGGCAGACTGCACGCGCCGGGGGTGGCGTATTCCTCCTTGCGTTCGCCGTTTTTATCCTCTGTGTACACAATAAGCCCTTCCGGCAGGATTTCATCCGGCTCTTCTTCCACTTCCGACAGGATTACGTCCAGCTCTTTTTTCACTTCCGGCAGGATTGCGTCCGGCTTTTCTCCTTCCGGCAGAATTTCATCCGGCTCTTCTTCTCCTTCCGGCAGGATTTCGTCCGGCTCTTCTCCTTCCGGCAGGATTTCGTCCGGCTCTTCTTCCACTTCCGAC
>CANRHW010000132.1 GCA_947630525.1 uncultured Clostridia bacterium
GCAGCGGGAAATACCATAAACAAATCCCTCGCCGCTTTGCGGCGCCGTTATCTTGGTATAATCAGGGCCCGTTTCTGCTTTAGCTCATCTTCGGATTTGATGTCATTTGCCGCCATCAGCTTGTCGCGGCTTATGTTGTAGCCCTTGGCTATTTCCCACAGTGATTTGTCGTTGTTTATGTAGCTTATAAGGATCGACGGAGCCTGCGCGGCGGGTTCTTCTTCGAGCCGCACGGCGGTTATCAGCGAAATGTCGCTGTCCGACTGCTGTTTTAGCGTAAGGACGGCTGTGCCGCGAATTTCCAGTGCGCCGCCGCCGGCGATGGAACAGCTCAGGTTTTTGAGGCTTGCTGTGACAATGGGCGGCTGACGGTGACCGTTCCCGCTCATTCGGTGATGAAATTCCACTTCAAATCCCTGGGACGCCGTCGGGAATTCGGGATTAGGCGTGCGGTAGAGTATGCTCACCGCCGCGGTGCCCTCTATGTCAATTTCGCCGTCCTCCTGGGACACCTTTGTTATGATAGCGCTGCCGCCTATGTCGTAGATAGTCTCGGCTTCGCCCGCCGCCGCCGGCAGCCGGACGGAACCCTTGACCGGACATTCTTCAACTTCGGCGGGGAAATATGGGCTCAGGCTCAATCTTTGTCTTTCACAAACCAAATTTTGCCCCGGGAAATACGCGTCCGAAATGGCGGTGTAGCTTTGGCTGAGCCTGCCGAGGACGTTGAAATACAGCATCGTCTCCACATCGACGGTGCGCTTTTCTCCGCTTTCGTCGGCGCTGAGCTCGGTTTCCCAGCCCTGTACGTCAACGGTATATTCAATTTCCATATTTTCTTCAAGACCGTCGACGTTAATGACCTTTGTAAAAGGTATGTCGCCGTTGAATTTTTTGATGCCCGTTTCGCCGTCATAAAGCACGGTTACGCCCACGCTGCCCTTGATTATGGCCTTGTTGCGTATGGTTTTGATTGCCTGGTCGGTGATTTTAACTTCGTCCCGGAGTATCTGTATGGCGGCGTTTTTGTCGCCGGGCAGGGCAAAGCTGTCGGTCACGGTCTCCTGGGCGCAGCCCTGGGCTTTAATTACGGAGCAGCTCACCGGCACGGACAGGAGCTCCGCCCCCTCAATGGACGTAGGCAGCTCCAGCTTCGAAGTGCTGTAGACGGTAATCTTTCCGTTCAATTCGCAGTGGACCGAAAGCTTGCGGCAGTTGGCCAGGTTGTACGAAATCGAGCTCACATCGACCTGAGACAGTACAGGCATGGCGTCGCGCACTCCCGGCGTTGAAAAAATATTTGAAAATACCGCTCCTGTGTTGATGGCCCTCACTTCCCGTTTCGGGGTGTCGGCCACATAAAGTATGTTGAAAAACACATTGCCGGTGAGCAGTACGCGGTCGTTCTGCGGGTCGCAGGCCGAGGTTGCCGCATTGGCGGAAATTTGAAGAATGCTGAGTATGTCGGGCATATTGTCCGGCACTATCAGGTCGCTTTCCGCGCCAAAGACGTTTTCGCCGCGGCAGATTTCGCTGCTGACTTCGAGCGCGGCTGTGGTAACTTTTAAATCCATAAAAAATTCCTCCTTTTGCTCAGGTAAAACCTTAGTACATACCTATGCAAAAGGAGGCGGAATTATTCATGCCCGTGAGCGTAAATATATCAGCACGCAGCTTGATATCACCAAAACGGCCGACAATACCCCGAACAGTATCATCGCCCATGGGGCCAGAGTGAGGGAAAAGACCGTAACAAACGACGACGCATTGAAAACGATGTGTATTATCATTGTAACGAAGAGATTGTTTGTTACGTAGTAGACCCAACCCAGTACCAAACCGACGAAAAAGGCAAACAGCGACTGAAACAGCATCCCGTGCCCCGCGCCGAAGATAAGTGCACCTACAATTATCGCCATTGCCGGAGGGAAGCCCCTCATTAACTCGGTCTGCACCAGCCCGCGGAATAGAATTTCTTCAAATATAGGGCCTAAAAAAACTATAGTCAGTACGAACATGGCGAAGCCGAAGGGCGTCGAAAGGGCGGCGGTATAATCGTTGGACTGCTCCAATGAATTCCTAAGCACCGGGATATTCTTTGCGACGGCCGTGTAAACCTCCACAGCAATACGGCAGCCTATGGCAACAAACACTGCCGGCACGGCGACGGCTTCGCTGGCCCTTGACAATCGAAGCTCGCCGAACAGCGGGCGTTCTCTCAAAACGCCGAAAGCCGCATACACGGCAAATACCGCAAGCATTGAACCGATGACGCACAGATAGATATTTTGGCTCACCGCCCGGTCGAATACCGTTATCGGATTGGCGGATCTGTCAAAGTACATTGCCGTAAGTCCCAAGACCATAGCTGCAATATTCTGCATAAGGAAATATGCCGACACATAGATGAGACTGACGAACAAAGTCCGCAGTGCGCGGCCGAAACTGGTTGACATAATTCAAACTCCTCGTTATACTGCCGCGGGGGCTTCCACGGCCTCCGCCGCAGGAGCGGCGTCCTCATTTATTATTATGCCGCGGGGGCACTTGTCAACGCAAAGCCCGCACTGAGTGCATTTTGAGTAATCGATCGACGCCAAAAAGTTGGTTACGGTTATTGCGCCGGCGGGGCAGGCCTTTTCACAAAGCTTGCAGCCTATGCAGCCGACGGAGCACTTGTTTTTCATTGCGGGCCCCTTGTCGCAGGACTTGCATTTAACATATATCTTATTTTTCTTGGGAACAAGGTCGATTATATTTTTGGGGCAAACGAGCCTGCAGCTGCCGCAGCCAATGCAAAAGCGTCCGTCAATGGAGGCTACGCCGTCAACGATCGATATGCCGCCCTCGCTGCAAGCGTCAACGCATTTTCCATAGCCAAGGCAGCCGTAGGAACATTCCTTGTGGCCGCCGCCCTGGAGCTTAGAAGCCGCAAGGCAGTCGCTGATGCCATAATAGTCATAGCTGTCGGGCGCATTTTCGTGAGTGCCGGAGCACATTACCACTGCCCGGACAGGTTCAACGGCGGTAGCCTCAACGCCCATAATTTCGGCAATGGCGTTCACCGCGGCCTGACCGCCGGCGCTGCACCTATCTATTGGCGCGCCGTCGTTCACTATAGCGCCCGCGTAAGCGGAGCAGCCCGCATAACCGCAGCCGCCGCAGTTCGCGCCGGAAAGGCAGCCCGTAATTTTTTCGATGCGCTCGTCAACCTCCACATGAAATACCTTGGCCGCCAGAGCTAACAAAGCTCCGAGTACCAGGCCCACCGCGCCTATGGCAAGCGCGGGTATAAGAATTGCAGTCATTTTTATACCTCCCTTAGAAGTTCATACCCGAAAAGCCCATAAAGGCCAGCGCCAGCAGCGACGCGCTCACAAGGGCGATCGGGAAACCCTGAAAGGACTTGGGTATATCGCTGAACTCCAGCCTTTCTCTTACGCCGGCAAAAAGTACAATGGCCAGTAAAAAGCCGAGGCCGGACGAAAAGCCGTTGACCATGCTTTCAAGCAGGCCGTAGGGCGGATTTTGCTGAATATTTAACAGCGCGACGCCAAGCACGGCGCAGTTGGTGGTGATAAGCGGCAGGTAAATGCCAAGGGCGCTGTACAGCGACGGAATGTTTTTTTGCAGGAACATTTCAACGAACTGGACCAGAGCCGCGATTATGACAATGAATGCAATAGTCTGCATATACTCTATGTGCAGCGGCACCAGAATATAGTTCTGGCAGAAGTAGGTCATCATGGAGGCCAGCGTCATAACAAAGGTTACGGCCATGCCCATGCCGAGAGCCGTGTCAACCTTTTTGGAAACGCCGAGGAAAGGACAGATGCCAAGGAATTTTACAAGAACAAAGTTCTGAACGAAAATTGCCGTAAGGGATATGGCGATAAGCTTGCCGATCATGCTTTTTTACCTCCCTTTCTGTTCCTGATGACGTTTATTATTCCCAGTATCAGGCCGAGCGTAAGGAACCCGCCCGGCGGCAGTATCATTACGGTGGCCGGGGTGGAAATGCCTACGGAGTAGCCGAGGATAGTACCTGCGCCAAGTATCTCGCGGACGGCGGATATAAGGCTCAGCGCAATGGTAAAGCCCAGCCCCATGCCCAGACCGTCGGCGGCGCTTTGAATAACGCCGTTTTTGGAGGCAAAGGCCTCCGCCCGGGCGAGAATAATGCAGTTGACGACGATAAGCGGGATAAATATGCCCAGCGATTCGCTCAATGCCGGAACATAAGCCTGAAGCAGCAGGTCAATCATGGTGACAAAGGTTGCGATTATGGCGACGTAGGCCGCGATGCGCACCTTTGAGGGGATGAGCTTGCGCAGCAGGGAAATCACCACATTGCTCAGCACCAGCACGGCGGTGGCGCTGAGGCCCATGCCTATGCCGTTGGCGAGAGAGGTGGTTACCGCCAGCGTGGGACACATACCTATGAGCTGCACAAAGGTGGGGTTTTCGTCAAATATTCCGTTTTTAAAGGTTTTGAAAAGATTGCTCATTATTCCACGCCTCCCTGCTGTTCAATGTATTCGGCCAGGGCCGTGTCGAGCCGGTCAAAGGCGGAATTTACGCCCGTAACGACCGCCCTCGACGTTATGGTCGCTCCTGTGAGGG
>CANRHW010000133.1 GCA_947630525.1 uncultured Clostridia bacterium
TCAACCTTGCTTGTCATCAACGCGGATACCCCCTTGCTGACATTATTATGTACAGCTGGCAGGGGGAATATACAGACGCTCTTCAAAGGGAACAACCCGAACGGTTCCCGAACCTCTCAGGAGCTATCCCATTGTTCACGGGGTTTATCGCAAGTCTAAGCGCCTGTGCGATGCACAGGCGCTTTTGATTTTGATTTAGAGCCTTATTCCGCGGCGTGTCCGTAAAGATTGAGCTTGAACATACGGCTCTCGTCCTCGGGATCCTTGCACTCGATAGTGGCCTTGCTGAGTTTTCCGCCCTCGACTATCTTCATGATGCCGATTACACGGCAAAATGCGGACTGAAGGTTAATTGAGTCTCCCTCGGGAGTGGTCATAATAACCTCGCCCTTGCAATTGTTAAGCTCTTTAACAAATGCAGCCACGTCAAGATCATGGATTTCAAATTTTGCCATAGTGAAAAACCTCCTCGTCAATTTAATCTGGCAGAATTAACCGCCTATAATAATATCCTACACTAAAACCTGTAAAAAGTCAAGGCTTGTTACAATTTTGTTATGATAAAATATTTTCGCCGGTCTTTTTCATTTCTCAGCAGCTAAAGCTCTGCTCGGTGCGGTTGATTATCTCGTCCTGCAAAGCCTTGCTCAGGTTGCGGAAATGGTCGCTGTATCCGGCCACCCGAACTATAAGGTCCTTATACTCCTCGGGATGAGCCTGGGCGTCGAGCAGCGTAGCCCGGTCAATGACGTTGAACTGGATGTGGTGCCCGTCCATGGCGAAGTATGAGCGGATAAGGGCGGCCATATTTTCAAGGCCCTCCTGCCCCTCGACTACCTTGGGGGTGAACTTCTGGTTGAGCAGAGTGCCGCCGGTCCTCAAATGGTCCATTTTAGCACAGGAATTTATAACAGCCGTGGGGCCGTGACGGTCGGCGCCCTTTTCGGGAGAAATTCCCTCGGAAACAGGCTTGCCGGCCAAGCGGCCGTTGGGCAAAGCGCCGCACACCTCGCCAAAGTATACATGGCAGGTGGTGGGCAGCATATCTATGCGGTAGGTGCCGCCCTTGACCGTGGGACGGCCCGTCACGGCGCCCCAGTAGGCGTTGAACACATCCTGCATTATGCCGTCGGCATAGTCGTCGTCATTGCCGTACTTGGGCGAATGGTTGGCGACCTTGTTGTAAATATCCTCATGTCCCTCAAAGTTGGCGTCGATAGCCTCCTTTAACTGAGCCATGGTGAAGTAGCGGTTGTCAAACACGTTATACTTGATGGCGCTGAGGCTGTCAGTGATAGTGCCGATACCCACGCCCTGAATGTAGTTGGTATTATACCTTGCGCCGCCGCAGTTGTAGTCCGTGGCCTTTTCGATACAGTCATCCATAATAACGCTGAGGAAAGGCACGGGCATATACTTGGCGTATATCCTCTCGATAATGTTGTTGCCCTCTATCTTTATGTCGATAAAGTGGTTCATCTGCCGCAGGAAAGCGTCCCACAGCTCCTCATAGCTCTTATAGTCCTCGGCATAGCCGGTGGCCAGGCCTATCTGCTTGCCGGTGTATTTGTCAAAGCCGTTGTTAAGGGTAATCTCCAGCACCTTGGGGGTGTTGAAATAGCCGGTGAGAACATAGCTTTCTTTGCCGAGACAGCCGGTCTCCACGCAGCCGGTGGCGCTGCCGCAGCGGGCGTCCTCAATGGATTTCCCGGCGTTGAGCAGCTCCTGAATTATGGCCTCGGTATTGTAGAAAGCGGGCTGACCCCAGCCCTTGCGGCTTATCTCGCAGGCCCGGATAAGGAAGTCCTTGGGTGTCTTGCGGGATATCTGGACGTTGCTGGACGGCTGGAGCAGCTTCATCTCGTCCATAGTGTCGAGAATTATATAGCTCACATCGTTTACGCCGTCCTTGCCGTCCTCGGTAACGCCGCCGGTGTTCAGGTTGGCAAAGTCCGTATAGGTGCCGCTCTCTTTAAGGGTGATGCCCACCTTTGGAGGCGCGGGCTGGTTGTTGAACTTTATCCACAGGCACTCCATGAGTTCACGGGCCTTGTCGTAGTTCATAATACCCTTTTCCACATCACGCTTATAGAAAGGATAGGTATGCTGATCCAAGCGTCCGGGGGTGAAAGCGTCCCAGGGATTTACCTCGCTGGTAACGCCGATGTGGACGAACCAATACATTTGCAGCGCCTGGTGGAAGGTCTTGGGCGCAAATTCGGGCACAACGGCACAGTTTTCGCTGATAAGCAGCAGATCGGCCTTTTTCTGAGGGTCGGTCTCCTTTGCGGCCAGCTCGGCGGCGTAAGCGCTGTAGCGGCGGCCGTAGGTGATAATGGCGTCGCAGGCAATGTCCATGGCCTCAAGCTCGGCCTTTTTGTCATAGGCTGACAGGTCGTTGGCAAAATCCAGCTCGGAAAGCCTGCGGGCGATATCCTTTTTGTAATCGCTGAAGCCCTTGCGGTAAAATCCGCCGCCGCCGCCAGTGTGGCCTGGGCCCCGCTGTTCCATAAACTCGGTGAACATACCGGCCGCGTAGCAGTCCTTCCAGATAGGGCTGGTGGACTTCATGATTTTTTCACGGATACTGCGGTGCTCCCAGTAGGGGATTATCTCCTCGGCATGTATCCTGCGGGTCTCCTCATCCACCTTGAAGCTTATAAGCTCCCGGTCGTTCATGACCTGCAAATCCTCCATAGTGTGGCAGCAAAGCTCCGGGAAGGTGGGCGCACACTGAGGGTCGGTGCCCTTTTCGCCCACAATGAGCTCGCCGTCGTTTATGCAGAGGGTGCGGTTCTCCATATAGGTTCTGAAAGCCAGAGCGCGAAGGACGGGAATATCCACGCTGCCCTCGTACTTTTTGTAGGCCTGAGTAAACCAGTAAGCCCTCTCGGTGGAAATGTGGGGTTGAGCGGTGACGCTCTGTTCCCTTAACTTTTTTGTTCTTTCAGTGTAACCGCGCATAGCAAATCTCTCCTTCTTTATGCTCCGATTTTTACGTCAAGGCCAAGGGCCTGAAACCGGGTCTTTATCTCCTCCAGCCGCTCCGCCGTTGGGGCGGCAAATTCGGGAACGTCCCGGTTAAGTCTTTGATATTTAAAGCTGCCGGTATTATGATAGGGCAGCAAGCTTACACGCTGCGGACGAATTTCCCCCGCCAGCTCGAGCAGGGCGGCAATTTCCGCCTCGGAGGCGTTGGCGCCCTCCACAAGCGGCAGCCGCAGCCATATGCAGGCTCCGTTTTCATTGAGGAAACGGAGATTTTTCAAAATAACGCCGTTGTCCGCACCGGTAAGTTCCCTGTGCAGAGCGGGATCGATACATTTTATGTCGTAAAGATAAAGGTCGGTATAGGGCAGCGTCCGGGCCAGATCCTCCGTCCCGCAAAAGCCGCAGGTGTCCACGGCGGTATGTATTCCCCTTTCCTTACACCGGCGCAGCAGACCGGTCAGCTCCCCCGCCGCGGTCATGCACTCCCCGCCGGAAAATGTGACGCCCCCTCCGCTTTCGCCGTAAAAGGTTTTGTCCCTGCCGACGGCGTCCATAACCTGATCCGCCGTATATTCCCTGCCGGCCACCTCACGGGCGCAGTTTAGACATTCGTCCGCGCAAAGGCCGCAGCCCGTACATTTCTCCGGGTCGGTATAAAGGGTCCCGTTTTCTATCCTTATGGCCTGAGCCGGACAGCCCGACACGCATCTGCCGCAGACGACGCAGCGCTCAGGATTGTGCATCACCTCGGGCCCAAAGCGCTGACTTTCGGGATTATGGCACCAAAGGCACCTGAGCGGGCAGCCCTTGAAAAAAACCGTGGTGCGGATTCCCGGCCCGTCGTGTGTGGAAAACCGCTGTATATTAAACAGATACATACTTTTGCTCCTAACTGTTCCTAACTATAACATTGTACTCCTTTAAGAGGGCAGTTGTCAAGATATTTTAGGAAATTTTGTAGATAAAATTTCCTGCGCCGCGCCCTTGTTGCGACAGACAATTCCAAATATTTCATGTATAATTACAAGGCAGGACCGCACAAGGACGGCCGTGAGGCCTTGCGCAAATACCGTTGGCCGGTCTTACTGAGGGTGATTTTATTGCCAGTCGTATATATTGACGTATTATTTGCCGTAAACTTGTTTATCAACTACATTCTATTAAGAACAACGGGGCTCATATGCAAAAACCGTCCTCACCGATGGCGGACGCTCCTGGGAGCGGCGGCGGGGGCGGCCTACGCAATAGCGGTGTTTTTTCCGCGGCTGAGCCTGTTTTATTCCCTTATGTTCAAATTGGCGGCCTCGGCGCTGATCATTGCGGCGGCCTTTCCCATTTACGGAGCGGGGGAATTTTTCAAGCTGCTCGGAGCCTTTTACGGGGCCTCGGCGGCCTTCGGAGGATTGGGGTTCGCTCTGCTTTTCCTGACGGGATGGGGTTCGAGGCTGGGAGCGGTCTATTCCAACGGCGTTATGTATCTTGACGTTCCGGTGACCGGGCTGTTTTTGGGAGCGGTGGCCTTTTACGGTCTGCTCAGCTTGGCGGAAGGATTGGTCAGGTTAAACCGCCGCCGGGGACTGCGGCGCAAGCTTGTGGTCGAATTAGGCGGCCGAAAGGCG
>CANRHW010000134.1 GCA_947630525.1 uncultured Clostridia bacterium
TGCAGAAGTATATTAGTCACGTCGGGATGAGCCTTTTCTATCTCGTCAAAAAGCACAACGCTGTACGGCCGGCGGCGTATCTTTTCGGTGAGCTGACCGGCGTCGTCATACCCCACATACCCCGGAGGGGAACCGATAAGTTTGGCCACGGAATGTTTTTCCATATACTCGCTCATGTCCACGCGGATAAGAGCCTCCTCGCTGTCAAACAGCTCGATGGCAAGCTGCTTTACGAGCTCGGTCTTGCCAACGCCCGTCGGGCCGGCAAAAATAAAGCTGGCGGGGCGGCGCTTTTTTGATAGGGCGGCCCTGCTGCGCCGTATGGCGCGGCTGACGGCGCTGACGGCCTTTTCCTGCCCAATTATACGCCGGTGGAGCCTTTCCTCCAGATTTAAAAGGCGCTGAGTCTCCTCCTGGGTTATCTTCATCACCGGTATTTTCGTCCAAGACTCCACAACATAGGCGATATCATCAACGGTGAGATAGACGTTTTCCAACTGGGCTTCAAGGTTTTCGATCTCCTTTTCGGCCTCGCAGCGGCGGGTGCGTATGTCGGCGGCCTTGGCGTAATCCTCCTCGGTGGGTTCGCTGCCGTCAAAAACATTGTCCAGCTCTTCGTCCAGCCGGGCAACGAGGTTCTTTTTTTCTTCAAGCTCGGCGAGGGCGGCGTTTTTAAGATTGCAGCGGCTGCCGGCCTCGTCTATGAGGTCGATAGCCTTGTCGGGCAGGAACCGGTCGGTTATATACCGTTCCGACAGCACGGCCGCCGCCCTGATGACCTCGTCGGTTATCTTAACGCGGTGATAGTTCTGATAGCTCTCACGCAGGCCTTTAAGTATCTCGACAGTATCTTCTATGGAGGGCTCGTCCACCATGACCGGCTGGAACCGGCGTTCCAGAGCGGAATCCTTCTCGATAAATTTGCGATATTCGGCAAGAGTGGTCGCTCCGATTATTTGTATCTCCCCGCGGGCAAGGGCGGGCTTAAGAATGTTGCCGGCGTTCATGGCGCCCTCGGCGCTGCCCGCCCCCACAATATTGTGCAGCTCGTCTATGACCATGATGATGTTGCCGCGGTCGCGGGCTTCGTCGATTATACCTTTGAGCCGCGCCTCAAATTGGCCCCGGTACTGAGTTCCGGCCACAACGGCGGTAAAATCCAGCAGGTACACCTCTTTATTCAAGAGCTTGACGGGCACGTTTTTTTCGGCTATCCTCCGGGCAAAGCCTTCGGCCACGGCGGTCTTGCCCACGCCGGGCTCGCCAAGCAGGACGGGATTGTTCTTGCCGCGCCGGTTAAGTATCTGTACCAGCCGTTCAAGCTCCTTTTCCCGGCCAATACATGGATCCACCTCGCCCGCGGCCGCCTTTTGCGTTAAATTGACGCCATAGGCGTCAAGGAGGCTCCGGCGGCGGTCACGTTTGTTTTCGGCCTTTTTGCCGGGAGCTTTCCCGTCATTTTTGGACTTTTCATCGTCGGGAGCGGCGCCGTTTTTGCCGAACATATTCATAATATTTTTCAAAAAACCGTCCATGCCCTGGCCCGGCTCCTGGTCCGCGGAGACGTCCTCCCCTTCGCCCATGAGCTGGGACATTTGCTCGCCTATATTCTCAAAGCTGTCCATGTCCATATCCAAACCGCCGGCCAGCTGACCCAAGGGGTTTATACCAAGCTCGCGGGCGCATGGGATACAAAGGCCCTCGTTTACGCGCTTACCGTTTTCCAGCTTGGTTATAAAGAGCACGGCGACATTCTTTTTGCATCTCGTACAAAGCATAGCTTCATCTCCTTTATCTGTGGCATAAGGCAGACGGCCCACGCGCGGCGTGAGGCGCGGCTCCCCTATATTTCATAAGTATAACATATTTCGCCCCTAAAAGTAAACACCAAATTTAAATAATTAAAACATTATTTTTAAAATTTTTATTGAATTTTTTATTTTACTGTGCTATAATTAAAATACACTATTATTTTGCCGACGATGATCGGTGTAAAAAGGAGGATTTAGGATGTTTAAAAAAATGATGTCCGTGACGGCGGCTCTTTGCGTGGCGTGTACGGCTCTTGTTCCGGCGTCGCTGGCCGCGGGCGGAAGCAGCTTTACCGACATGTCCGACCCGGAGTATGAGTGGGCTGTTGACGCCGTCGAAGATATGACCCGTCTGGGCATAATCAAAGGCTATACCGACGGAACTTTCAAGCCCGCCAACGCCATAAAAAAGATAGAAATGCTTCTGCTTATGGCAAGGGCGGCAGGTTACACCTTTGACGACTATTCGCCTTTCGCCGAATACGCCGCGGCTCTTTATGCTCCTACCCTGGCGGCCTATGACATGGGCGACGCATACAACCGCTACAAAAACGAGGTCGCTTTTCTGCTTTACAAGGGCATAATCAGCACGAGTGAGCTCAACAATCTGCTGAGCAACGCCGATTCGCCCATCAAGCGCTATGAAGCGGCCGTACTGCTGACAAAGCTCATGGGTGCGGAAGAGCAGGTGCGCAAAAACATAGCCGCCTCTCTCGACTATGCCGATTACAGCGAGATACCCGCCTCCGCCCGCACATATGTGGAATATGTCACTAAGCAGGGGCTTATGAACGGTATCGGCAACAACACTTTCGGGCCCATGGTCAATATAGACCGGGCGCAGATCGCGGTCATTCTCAGCCGTGTATCAGACAAACTGAACTATTCCGCCGTTACCGGTACGGTCAGCGAAGTTGACACCGACGAAGGCACGGTAAGCATTTACCGCAGCGCCGCCGGCGGCGACATATCCGTACGGACCGGCGCTAAAACGCGCATACTTGTGGACGGCAAAGCTTCGTCTCTGAAAAATTTACCCGAGGACAGCCGGGCTTTGGTTCTTTACAGCGGCAGCGATGTCGTTTCGGTAGAGGCCCTCACGTTGTCAGGCGATTCCCAGGTATTTGCCGGCGTGATAACCAACGCTCTTACCGATGAAAACGGCGTTTCTCTTTTGTTCAGCGACCTTAACAGCGGAACGGAGCGCAGCATTATCGTCGATCCGGACGTGGAGATTTCTCTCGACGGCAGGGACTGTGAGTTTGACTCACTGCGCATCGGCCAGTACGTAATGCTCACCGTGACCGACAATAAAATAAAGGTCATAGCCGCCACCACTTCAGAATCAATTCCCGGTCAGGGCGCCGGCGGCACTATCTACGCTATACAGCTCACGCCCGAATTTATACTTAGCGTTGAGAACAGCGCCGAGGAAGTTTACGATTATGCGGTTTCTTCCAATGTAAGGGTGACCCGCAATGGTGAAACGGCAACTCTGCGCGACCTTATCATTGGCGACAAGGTCAAGCTCACTTTAAACGACGAGATTGTTACCGCTATTGCGGCCACAGGCTCATCCAGCAAGGTTGCCGGCACGATATCGTCTATAGTTATTGAAAACACGCCAAAGATAACCCTGCGCAGCGGCAATGACGAGACCGCCTATCCGCTTTCTCCCTCTGTTAAAATCGAGGTCTTCGGAAATGAGGCGGAGCTTTATGATCTGCGCCTCGGCTCATATGCGGAGATCGAACTGGACAGCAGCGTGGTTGTTCGCGTAAACGTCACCTCAGAGCCCGTATTGACAACTTTCCAGATAAACGGCTACATCGCCGATTATAATTTGAGCTACGGCTATGTGAACATCGACACGGACGACGGTATAATCCACGTGCTTATGAGTATGTCGGGCAGCACAGTCTCCACGGCTGTTATTGACAGCTCTACCGGCGACAAAATGAGGCTCTCCGAATTGGAAATCGGCCAGAGGGTGACGGCTATAGGCTCCTCTTACAACGACACGTATACCGCCACCACGATAGTTGTTATTCCCGAATAAAATTACGAAAATAAAATCAACAATCAAAGGGACCGCAAAGCGGTCCCTTTGATTTACAAAATTAAATTTATTCTTCGGCGGGAGCGGTCTCAGCAGCGGGAGCGGCTTCCTCCTCCGGCGCCTGGGCGGCGGGAGCCGGTATCTCGGCGGAATCAGGCGAAAGCAAAGCCCTGATGGACAGGCCTATCTTCTTCTTCTCCCAGTCGATATCGGTTATCTTGGCGCTGATGGTCTCGCCGACGGTGAGCTCGTCAGAGGGCTTGTTGATACGCTTGTCCGCTATCTGGGAAATATGGATAAGTCCGTCGATACCGGGGATAAGCTCAACAAAGGCGCCGAACTGTACAAGGCGCACTACCTTTACGGGGATAACGTCGCCCACCTGGAATTTAGCCTTGGCAATTACCCAGGGATCATCCTCAACCTTGCGGAAGCCCAGAGAAACCTTGCCGGTCTCCTTGTTGGCCTTGATGATGTAAACGTCGACAACATCGCCAACATTGACTACTTCGGAGGGGTCCTTGATGCGCAGCCAGCTAAGCTGGGTGATGTGGATAAGGCCGTCTACGCCGCCGATATCTACGAAAGCGCCAAATTTGGTCAGGGTCTTTACGGTGCCGGTGTAGTGCTTGCCCTCCTCAACGTTGGCCCAGAATTCGTCGGCCTTAGCCTTGCGCTCTTCAACGGCAACCTCCTTGATGGAGCCGATAGCCTTTTTGCCGCGGCGGTCCTCGC
>CANRHW010000135.1 GCA_947630525.1 uncultured Clostridia bacterium
TTAGTTTCGTTATAGGACCACCAGTTGAGTACCCTGTCGCCAAAGACCCCGAATGGGTCCACAATTATATTGTAGGCCGCCAGCAGCAGCGCCAGCAAAAGCAGCCCCGCCAGCGCAAGGCCCGCCCGGCGCGGCCACTTGCGGCCGGATTTTTTGGATTTGTCCATGAGGTTCACCCTTTCTTTGGTTAGGTCAGATTATCTGCACACTAACTCATTTTATCTCATAGACCGGAATTTGTCAAGCCCCGCCGTCAAGGTTTGGGACTGTAAAAAAACTCACTATGTAATCTGGAGGCACAGGGGCTGTCCAAAAAAATCGTGCAGAATGACGTCGGAACAAGCGTTGCATCGCTTGTTCCGATTTTTTGTAAAATCGGAACAATGGCTCGCGCCGCTGTTCCTCCTTTTCCCCACAAACAACTTCGTTGTTTGTGGGGGCCCCAACTCGCAAAAGGTTGGTAGCAAGCGGAGGCGTTATGAGGGCGGCTTAACCGCCTGGATAGCCGGAGCGCAGCGTGACCTTTTGCGAAAAAGGAGGGGCAAGCCCTCGTGCGATGACCTTTTTCGTAAGAAAAAGCGTCGGAGCAAAGACGGGCTTTGCCCCGACGCCGCCGAGTGGTGATTTTCGTTCATAGTTCAAGGGCATAAAATTAAGAAAATTCGCTCGTAAGGGAGAATTTTCTACACTAATACATTATTTAATTTTATTGATTATAAAGAACACTAATTTGCCTTAAATAAGGACTTCAAGCCCTTGAACGGGCTGCGCCATTTTTTTACAGCCCCAAAATTTAGCCTTGACTACTTGCGTATGGCCGGAATATAATAATAGAAAGAAAGAAAAAAGACACCCTGGGGGGATTTGTTGTGGTGGGCTTTCTCATACGGCGGTTAGTTAAAAATTATGAAAATACCGGCGATCCAAAGGTTCGCCGGGGATATGGCGCCATTTGCGGCCTTACGGGCATTGGGATAAATCTGTTGCTTTTCCTTTGCAAGCTGACGGCCGGTCTTATAAGCGGCTCTCTGGCGGTGGCGGCGGACGCTTTTAACAATCTCAGCGACGCCGGGGCCAGCATAGTGACGCTGCTGGGCTTCCGCCTTGGGGGCCGGGCCCCGGACCGGGACCACCCCTTTGGCCACGGACGGTTCGAGTACGTTTCCGGCCTGCTGGTATCGGTGGCGGTGCTGCTGATGGGCGTGGAGCTGCTGCGCACGGGCATCGAAAAAATCCTCGCCCCGTCCCCGGTGGACGCCGGCGCCGGGGTCATGGTCACTCTGGCCGTTTCAATAGGGCTAAAGCTGTATATGGCCTGTTACAACCGAAAATACGGCGAGCTCATCGGCTCGTCCGCCATGAAGGCCACCGCCGTGGACAGCCTTAGCGACTGCGCCGCCACGGGCACGGTGCTGCTTTCGGTTATTGTCGGTCGTTACGCCGGCCTCAGCGTTGACGGCTGGGCCGGAGCCCTGGTGGCGGTGCTCATTGGCTTTGCGGGCGCAAAGTCGTTTAAGGAAACTCTTGACCCCCTCCTGGGCATGGCCCCGGACGAGGCCCTGCTCAGACAGGTAAGGGAGATAGTGAACTCTCACGGCGAGGCCATAGGCATCCACGACATAATAGTCCACGATTACGGCCCCGGGCGGCGAATGATATCCCTCCATGTGGAGGTGGACGGCAGCCGCAACATTTACGAGCTGCATGACGCGGTAGACGCCATGGAGCGCGAACTGGCCGAAAGGCTGGGCTGCTCCGCCATAATACACATGGACCCCGTCGACGGCGGACAGTCGGTGGATCTGCGCGGCGAAATAACCCGCCTCCTGCGGGAGCAGGTGGACGGCGGCCTTTCGATTCACGACCTCAGAGTGACGCCCTCCGGCGGACTGACCCTGCTCAGCTTTGACACCGCCGTGCCCGCGGCCCTGTCCGGCGACCCCGAGGCGCTGAAAGCGCGTATTTGCCGCGTTGTGGAAGAAAATTTTGAGGCGTGCAGGGCGGAGACGGTCATAGACTTTGTGTGAACGTATTAACGCGCCGCAGCAAAGGACGGCTTTGCTGCGGCGCGTTTACATTTTGTTTTTATTATCTGTCCATCTCGGACTGGGGGCCCTCCGCCTTGTGGGAGCGGATAATGCTCTCTATCTCCTTAATGCTGCTGGCGCACATGTCGCCTTCAATGGTGTTCTTTACGGCGCTGAGGGCGTTGCCTATTTCAAGGGCGTCCTGAATGTTGCGGCGGATAGTCAGGCCGAAAAGCACGCCGGCAACGTAAGCGTCGCCGCTGCCTACGCGGTCAACGACCTCGATGTTTTTGTAGGGCGCTTCTTCGTAGAATTTTCCGTCAAAGTAAATCTTGCTGCCGAAGTTGTGGCGGGTGGGGCTTATAGCCTCGCGCTGAGTGGTGGCCACCAGCTTGCAGCCGTAATCCTCGGTGTAGCCTTTCATTATCTCTTCAAGAGTGCCGGTGCGCTGTAGCATACGGCGGCTGGTCTCCTCGGAAACGAACAGCAGGTCTATCATGGGGAATATCTTTTCGATAACGCCCCTGGCCTCCTCCTCGCTCCAAAGGTTGGCCCGGTAGTTTACGTCAAAGCTTATGGCCGCGCCGGTCTCCTTCATGCGGCGGATAACTTCGAGGGCGGTCTCGCGCAGGTGTATGTCCAGGGCGAGAGTTATGGAGCTGATGTGGAAAATGCTGGTCTTGCCGTACATACGCTCGTCAAGCTCGCTGAGCTTCAGGGTGGTGATAGACGCGTGGGCCCTGTCGTAAATGACCGACGACTTGCGGGGATAAGCGCCGCTTTCGTAATAATAAATGCCCAGGCGCTTTTCGGGAGTGTCGTCAAACACAACATAGTCGTCGCTGACGTTGCCGTAGCGAATTTTGTTGCGGACAAACCGGCCCACCTTGCTCTGGGGCAGCTTGGTGATAATGGCGCTGCGGGCGCCCAGCATGGCCGCCCCGCTGACAACGTTCAGCTCGCTGCCGCCGGCGTTTTTGTCAAAGGTCTCGGACTGCGAAATTTTCTCCTTGCCGTCGGGAGACAGGCGCAGCATTACCTCGCCCATGCCGATCATGTCAAACTCTTTGTCCTTTGGAATAAAATCCAGGTTCATAAATTTTCCCTCCTATATGTAATATAAAATTAATCTACTACTGAATGTCCTCCGTGTCGAAATACACCTTGGCGTTTTCCGCTCCGCCGCAGCGGTACTCCAGCAGCTCGGACACGGTTACAAGCTGATAACCCTCCTCCGTGAGCTTGGGTATTATACGCAGGGCGGCGTTTACCGTGGCTTCGTGTATATCGTGCATAAGGATTATGGCCCCGTCGTATACCTTTGTGGTGACGGCGTTATACGTGGCGTCGGCATCCTTGGTCTTCCAGTCCAATGTGTCGATAGACCACATTATGGCGGGCAGGTTTACCGCGCTCAGAACGTCCTTGTTATAAGCTCCGTAGCAAGGCCTGTAAAGAGCCGTGCCCTTGCCTATCAGCTCCCGCACCGCGTCCGACGTGCGCCGCACCGATTCGGCGGTTTTTTCAGCCCCGGCGGAGGTGGCGTTCAGGTGGTCCCAGGTGTGGTTGGCCACCTCGCAGCCAATCTCGCTGGCCTTTTTGATAACGTCAGGATATGTGTTGGCAAGCTGCCCCAGTACAAAGAACGTGGCCGCGCCGTTGTTCTTTTCAAGGCAGTCGAGGAGAGCCGGGGTATATTTGCCCGGGCCGTCGTCAAAAGTCAGGGCGACCATTGGCTGATCCGGGTCAATAACTCTTTTTATGATAGTCCACCCACTGTCAAGATATGCGTTGACGTTGTCGTTAAATACCATCTCTTCTTTCCCCTCCGGGCTGACCATCTTTTTTGCCACCTTCAGCAGCCTGTCCGTCCAGCCGTCTTCTATGTAAGCCGCGGCCTGGGCCTTGGGCACGGTCATTTTGCTGCCGTCCGACTTGTAAAGGACGGAGACGACGTCGCTGAGCTTGTCGTGCCAGCCCTCGGCCTTGTATGTACCCGTCAAGGCGTTGGGAACATAGAGGGTGCGGCCGTCGTCGTTATACATGGCGGTGTAGGCCTTGGCCCTGTCGGCGTAATAGCCCCGCTCCGCCAGCTTGTCCGCGTCGCCCCGGCGGGCGGTGACCACGGTGCCGTCTTCGGCGTAAAGCTTTACGGGCGTCAAATCGGAAGCGCTGGCGTACCAGCCCTCGGCCAGATATTTTTTGACCTCGCCGGCCGGAACCTCGCGCGCGGCGCCGTCGGCCCCGTAGATTATTTCGGTATTCCCCGACGCCAAAGAAAGGCCCAGACCGAGGATCGCTGCGGCGGCCGCCATGACCACCAGCAGTATCAGCAGTTTGCCGCCGTTTGACATGCCGCGCCTTTTGCGGCGGCGCGGCTGGCGGGGCATTATTTCCCGCAGCTCGGGGTATTCCTCATATATATCTGTATTGTCCACGGGACAGCGCCTCCTGTCGCAGCAAATCTATGAGAATATTATACCATAATTTTGAAAAAATTATGGTATAATTGCGCATCGCCGTTTCCGAGCCGCAGGCGAGGAAAATTTCGGCGGCGCATAAAATC
>CANRHW010000136.1 GCA_947630525.1 uncultured Clostridia bacterium
AGAGGTAATGTGCGAGGCGTTGGAGGCCGCGGTGGCCACGGCCTATAAAAAGCACCTGGGCCTCGCGGCTGACTGCGTGGCGCAGCTTGACCGCAAGACCGGCGACATCCGGGTATACTGCCGCAAAACCGTGGTGGAGGAGGTGCTTGACGAGGCTCTTGAAATGAGCCTTGACGATGCCCGCTCCATCGACCCCGCCTACCAGTTGGGGGACGTGGTGGAGATATCCGCCGACCCGGCCAAATTCGGCCGCATTGCCGCCATAACCGCCAAACAGATGGTGGTACAGAAGATAAGAGAGGCCGAACGCGGCAATATGTACGACGAATACAACGAGAAGAAAAACGGCATAATGACCGGCAAGGTCGAAAAGGTTGACCGCCGGGGCGTGCTGGTAGACCTCGGCTCCACCGAGTCGGTGCTCATGCCCGGCGAACAGCTGCCCGGCGAGGAATACTATCCCGGGAAAAAAATCAAGGTCTTTGTTTTCGAGGTCAGCAAGAGCACCCGCAGCATCTCGCTGATGATAAGCCGCACCCACCCAAATCTGGTGCGCAAGCTCTTTGAGCAGGAGGTGCCCGAAATTGCCGACGGCACCGTTATCGTTAAAAACGTCACCCGCGAACCCGGCAGCCGCAGCAAAATATCGGTATATTCCGACGACAAAAACGTAGACGCCGTGGGTTCCTGCGTGGGGCCGAAAGGCGCAAGGGTCGCCGCCGTGGTGGATGAGCTTTGCGGTGAAAAAATCGACATCGTACAGTACAGCGAGGACCCGGCGGAATACATCTGCGCCGCCCTCAGTCCCGCCCAGGTCGTGAGCGTTGACGTCGATACCGCCGCCAAAAGCGCGCTGGTGATAGTTCCGGCGGACCAGCTTTCGCTGGCCATCGGCAAGGAGGGCCAAAACGCCCGCCTGGCCGCCCGGCTCACCGGCTGGAAAATAGATATCAAGAGCGACGGCGCCGCTCCCCAGGAAGAGAGCCCGGCCGAAGCCGAAGAATAGGAGGCCCCTATGGCCAGACCTCAGAGGATGTGCGTGGTTTGCCGCACAATGAAGGATAAAGCGGAGCTTATCCGCGTCGTCCGCAGCAAAGACGGGGAATTTTCCCTGGACCCTACCGGCAAAATGCCGGGGCGGGGGGCCTATGTTTGCCGGGACGGAGACTGTATCCGTCGGCTGGAAAAGGTCAAGGGCCTGGAACGCGCCTTTAAGGGCGCCGTTCCGCGAGATGTCAAGGACGCGGTTCAGAGCCTTGGCGGAGAGTGAGCCATGGACAATTTTCTCGGCATGATAGGGCTCGCCATGAGGGCGGGCAAGCTGGGCTGCGGAGCGTACAGCGCGGTTCGGGACGCCCGCGAGGGCAGGGCCGTACTGATAGTCGCGGCGGAGGATATAGGCGCCGGCAACCGGCGCAGGATCGAGGCCGTATGCGCGGAGTGCGCCGTGCCGCTCGTGCTGCGCTCCACCACCGAAGAGCTCAGCCGCGGCGTGGGCAGGAAAAACGTTCCCGTGGTAAGCGTCCGCGATGAAAATTTCGCCGCGGCGATAAAAAAATATTTTACTGATTAATGGGCTTTCAGCCTTTATTGAATGTTAATGGAAAGGACGGATCGGCCAATGAACAAACCAAAGGTCAGCGCGGTAGCCAAGGCCATTGAGGTCCCGGCAAAGGAAATTGCCGCCCTGGTTACCAAATATATCGGAAAGAACAGAAACTCCCAGAGCAGCCTTGATCAGGCTGAAATGGACATAGTTCTGGAATTTTACACCCAAAAATATGACGACGGCACGCCAATAGAGCAGTATATTGAGGAAAACCGCCCCAAGGAGGAGCCCAAGCCCGCTCCCGAGCCCAAGGCTAAAAAGGACGAAAAGCCTCAGCCCGCCGCCGAGGCCGCGCCCAAAAAGACCCGCCGTTATGTGGATACCCGGGCCAACGTCATAGATATGGAAAAACAGCTCGCCAAGGAAAAGGCCGAGGCTCTCGCTCCGGAGATAAAAGACAGCGTCGTTGGCAAGCAGAAAATCAAAAAGAAAAACAACAACCAGAACCAGTCGGGCGGCCGGCACAATCAACGCGGCCGCGAGGAGGAGCTGCGCCGGGATAAGAAAAAGATAAAGCAGGAAAAAATACACGTTCTCATTCCCGACGAAATATCCGTGGGCGAGCTTGCGTCGCGCATGAAAGCCAGCCCAACGGAAATAATAAAAAAGTTGATAGTTCTTGGGGTAATGGCCGCCGTGACCGACACCATAGACTACGACACCGCTTCGCTTGTGGCGGAAGAAATGGGCGCCGAGGTGGAGCATGAAATAATCGTTTCCGCCGAGGAAAAGCTCTTTAACGACACCCCCGACGACGAAAAGGACCTTGTTCCCCGTCCCCCGGTAGTCGTAGTAATGGGCCATGTTGACCACGGCAAGACCAGCCTGCTGGACGCCATACGTTCGACCAACGTCACCGCTTCCGAGGCCGGCGGCATTACTCAGCATATCGGCGCTTATATGGTAAATATCAACGGCAATCCCATAGCCTTTCTTGACACTCCGGGCCACGAGGCTTTCACGGCCATGCGCGCCCGCGGCGCTCAGGTGACGGACATAGCCATTCTGGTAGTCGCCGCCGACGACGGCATCATGCCCCAGACCATCGAGGCCATAAATCACGCCAAGGCCGCCAACGTCAGCATTATAGTCGCCATAAACAAGATAGACAAGGAGGGCGCCAATCCCGACCGGGTAAAGCAGGAGCTCACCGAACACGGTCTTGTTCCCGAAGAATGGGGCGGCGACGTTATCTGCGTTGAGGTCAGCGCCAAGCAAAAGACCAATATCGACTCACTGCTGGAAATGGTCATACTCACCGCCGAAATGCGCGAACTAAAGGCCAACCCCAACCGCAAGGCCAAGGGCACCGTTATCGAAGCCAAGCTCGACCGCGGCCGCGGCCCCGTGGCCACGGTGCTTGTTCAAAACGGCACTCTTAAAGTGGGCGACATAATCGTTGCCGGCACCGCCGTGGGCCGCATACGGGCCATGGTCGATGAAAAGGGCCGCAAGCTCAAGGCCGCGACCCCGTCCACCCCTGTGGAGGTAGTGGGCCTCAGCGAGGTTCCCGACGGCGGCGACCTGTTCTACGCAGTGGACGACGAACGCGCCGCCCGGGCCGTAGTCGAGGACCGCAAGCAAAAGCTCAAAGCCGAAAGTCAAAAGACCGTTCAGGCAGTGAGCCTCGAAAACCTCTTTGACCGAATGAAAGAGGGCGAGACCAAGGAGCTCGACATCATTGTTAAGGCCGACGTTCAGGGCAGCGTCGAGGCTGTGCGCCAAAGTCTGGAAAAGCTCAGCAACGACGAGGTCAAAGTCCGCGTTATACACGGCGGCGTGGGCGCTATTACCGAAAGCGACGTGACCCTTGCTTCCGCCAGCAACGCCATAATCGTCGGATTTAACGTCCGGCCGGACGCCGGCGGACGCAGCGCCGCCGAAAGCACCAAGGTGGATATGCGTATGTACAGGGTCATCTACGAGGCCATTGAGGAGATAGAGGCCGCAATGAAGGGTATGCTCGCCCCCACCTTTAAGGAAAGCGTCATCGGCCACGCGGAGATACGCCAGACCTTCAAGGTAAGCGGCGTGGGCACCATTGCCGGCAGCTACGTTACCGACGGCAAGATACAGCGCGGCTGCAGCGTCCGCATAGTGCGCGACGGCATAGTTATCCACGAGGGCGAGCTCAACTCTCTCAAACGCTTTAAGGACGACGTCCGCGAGGTACAATCCGGCTACGAGTGCGGTATGTCCTTTGAAAAGTTTAACGACATCAAGGAGGGCGACAACGTGGAGTGCTTTGTAATGGAAGAGGTAAAGCGCTGACCTTTAAATTCACAACACACAGCTACAAACAGAAAGAAATGATATAAATGGCAAGCTTTAAACGAACGGACCGCATTTCCGGGGAAATTCAGCGGGCTCTGAGCGATATAATACGAGACCTAAAGGACCCCCGTATTCCTATGATGACCAGCGTGGTAGCGGTGGAGGTGTCCGGCGACCTGCGCTACGCCAAGGCGCTCATAAGCGTTATGGGCGACAGCGAGACCAAGGCCGCCGCCATTAAGGGACTAAAGAGCGCCTCCGGCTTTATCCGCCGGGAGCTGGGCAGCAGGGTTCGTCTCAGAACCACCCCGGAGGTAATCTTCGAGGCCAGTGATTCGATCGAACACGGCGCCCACATAAACGAGCTGCTGCATCAGGTTTTTAAGGAGGACAAGGCGGATGACGGAGATAATTGAACACCTGCTGGCCTCAAAAAGCGTGGGCCTGATAACTCACATCAATCCCGACTGGGACTGCCTCGGCAGCTGCATGGCTCTCAGGGCCGTACTCCGTGACAGGGGGATAACCTGCGACATAATTGCCGACGAGCCCTTGTCCGAACACACGAACTGCCTCGGCGCGGAAGTAACCATTTACGACGGCGGCAAGCTGGATTACGGCTGCCTCTGCGCGGTGGACTGCGGCGACGGCAAGCGCATCGGCCGCAGGGC
>CANRHW010000137.1 GCA_947630525.1 uncultured Clostridia bacterium
CATAGAAAAGACAACGAATACTTTTATGCGTCGCACAAGTTTTATTCTTTTGAGGATTTTTGCAATCAGTTAAAGGTTCACAACTACAAATACAATAGGTTTCCCATGCGTCCGCTCCATTGGCATTCTCCACAAGATTATGTTTCTGCTTTTGTGCAGGATGGAGAAATTCTTTTTAATGTGTAACACATCATTGACAAACCTACATATTCAGAATTTACTTGTCATTTTTACCACATTATTTTATAAAATCCGGCTGCGGCAACTACATATAGTACCCCCGCTCAGTCACACGCGGCATTATAAAAAATTTTTAAAAAACTATTGACAAATGTTTCGTTCCATGATATACTCATACTGTACTAAGTGTTATAGTACAGATAATACATGAAAGGAGGCTGCTCGGTGTTCACACTGAATTACGGCGACCGGCGGCCGTTATACGCTCAGATAACGGAAAAGTTTCGGGAGCTGATACTGACCGGGGCCATGAGGGAAGGCGACAAATTCCCATCGGTACGTGAGCTGGCGGCCAGTCTCGCGATAAACCCGAACACCATACAAAAGGCCTATAAGGAGCTGGAAAACGCCGGCTTTCTGCTGTCCATTCCGGCGAAGGGGAGCTTTGTGGCCCCGGTTAAGCGCGTTCCCGACCCGGCGAAGATACAGGAGCTGCTTCAAAAGCTCCGTTCTTTGGCGAGGGAGCTCAAATTCGCCGGCGCGGAGCGGGAAGCGGTACTGGCCGAAATTGAAAATATTTATAAGGAGGAGAATAAGGCATGATAAAGGTCAGCGGCGTGACAAAAAAATTCGACGATTTCACCGCACTGGACGGTCTCAGCCTGCACGTGGAGCCGGGCAGCGTTTACGGCCTTGTTGGACCAAACGGCGCGGGCAAGACAACGATAATGAAAATACTGGCGGGAGTTTACCGGGCCGACGGCGGCACGGTAACCATCGATGGTGAAAATCCCTACGAAAACACAAAAATCAAGGATAAAAGCCTTTACATCAGCGACGAGCCCTACTTTTTCAACAGCTACACCATAAAGGATATGGCAAACCTTTACGCTTCGCTCTACTCCGGCTGGAGCTGGCAGAGATTTGAAAAGCTCCGTCAGGTGTTTGATATCGACATAAAGCGGCGGCCGGTAAAGCTGTCAAAGGGCATGAAAAAGCAGGTGGCCTTTTGGCTGGCGCTGAGCGCCTGTCCCAAGGTACTCATTTTGGACGAGCCGCTGGACGGCCTCGACCCGGTAATGCGGCGCAGCGTTTGGAGCCTTATAATGCAGGACGTCACGGAAAAGGGCATGACCGTACTGATAAGCTCCCACAATCTCCGGGAGCTGGAGGACGTATGCGACCACGTGGGCATAATGGGCGCGGGGAAAATCCACCTTGAAAAATCCCTCGACGACGTAAAGGGCAGCGTGCATAAGCTTCAGGTAGCCTTTAAGGACGGTATGCCGGAGGAACTGCGCTCGGCCCTTGAAATTGTCCACAGTGAAAGCTTCGGCAGCGTGGACATTCTAATCGTCCGCGGCGAGCAGGAGGCAATACTTTCCATGGCGGCGGCGTATTCGCCCCTCATCTGCGAAATACTGCCCCTGACCCTCGAAGAGGTGTTCATTTATGAAATGGATACCGACGGCTACAACGTCAAGGATATCATTCTTTAAGGAGGGGAAATCATGTTTAAAGCAGTTTTGAAATCAAACTTAAAACGTTATTGGTGGATATTCGCGCTGCATACGGCGATGTTTGCTCTTTGCTTTATATCGCCGGTCATAAACGATATGTACCAATACCGCGGATATTATAGCCTGAATACCACTTGTCTTATTTGCCTAAATCTTATTTTCGGCGCTCTCAACGGCTGGTGCGCGTTCATGTATATCAACTCCGCCCGGGCTGTAAATCTGTTCCACAGTCTTCCCTCTACGCGTACGTCTATATTCCTTGCGAACATACTTTACGGCAGCCTCAGCGTTGCGCTGCCCAACCTTTTGCTTGCGGCGATTTTGCCACCCCTCACAGGAGGTTATGAAGAGGTTCAATTAGCCGTGTCCTTTCCGTATATTTTCATAAACGGAACGCTGGTGGGCCTATGCGCCCTTGCGTTGGCCTGCTTTACGGTGATGTTCAGCGGCAACGCCGCCGCGGGTATGATATTTACGCCCATTATCGCCGCCGTGCCGTTTTTCCTGCTCGACTTTCTGGACTACATGCACACGGAACTGCTCTACGGCAGCGACGGCATAGTCATAAATCTGCCCTTTGACCTGAGCGATCCGCCTTACAACCAATATTACGGCTTTACGATAACGCTCCCGGCGGTCCTTATCGTCATATTAATCCTGCTGGGCGGGGCTTATATAGCCTTCCGCCGCAGGCAGATGGAATGCGCGGGCGAAATTGTCACCGTAAAATGGGCCAAGGTGCTGTTCATTCAGGGCATGGCTCTGTGCTTCGCCATCGCGCTGACACAGCTCGTATGCGGGGACGGAACACAATTCCTGCCCTATATAATTTTTGGCCTAATAGCCGCGGCGGCGGCAATGATGGTGCTGCAAAAGACCTACCGCATAAAGGGCTATATCAAGCAGGCCGTGGCCTATGTCGTTATAATATCCCTTATTTTCGGAGTGTTTGCCTTTGACATTACCGGCTTTGAGCGGCGTGTGCCCGACCCGGACAAGGTGGAAAGCGTCACCCTGAATTTCAGCGGGCCCTTAAATTCCACCTTCTATGCGCAAAGTAATGAATTTACCGACCCGGAAATTATCGAGAAAATATCGGCGCTGCACAAACGGCTTGTGGAGGAAAGGCCCGACCCGGACGCTTATGACATCTTCCCCATTTCGTACAAGCTTAAAAACGGCAGTCATATGTCCCGCCGGTATAAGCTGCCCAGAGAAAACATAAAGGACTACCTTGGCGAACTGGCCATGTGCGAACCAATGAAGAACCACATATATCTTCTTGATATCGACTGGTCGAGCGTGAGATATAATAATGACCAGGTGCTTTCGACCGTCCAGGCCAAGGAGCTTAAGGCCGCGCTGGCGGCGGACGTGGCCGAAGCGGATTTTGACGCGCTCTACCCCGAGGCGGCCGAATATTCCTATACCGACACAGACAAAGAAAGCGCTGTTGTAACTGAATCGACTGACAGCGCCGAAGAGGAAGAGCCTCTTCCCTATATATCACTGTGGATAGATCAGAGAGCAAAAGACGCAAATAATAAACGAAAAGGCATGCCGGAAGTCATGGAAATCTATCATATAGAGCTTACGCCCAAACTGCCGCGCTCTTGGGAATATATGATGGGCATTTTGGCTGAAAGCCCCGAGGCGGAAAACTATGCAGTGATGAAATAAGCGCACAATTCTTTGAATAGTATAACATCCCGGGTCACGCACCCGGGATGTTATGTTTTATCTAAAGATTGCCGTCACAGCTCTATCTCAAAGCTTTCGCAGAGCGGGAGCATGGTTTCAAAAGATTTCCAGACAAATATTTTGACGCGTTTCGTTCCCTTGGCGGGGAGCAGGGCGCTGCCGTTATCTATCCGAGCTATGGCGAGCTGTTCCCCATCGGCCCCATAGCCGACCGCAATAAATTCGGCGCTGGGAGGAACGTTTTCATGTTCAACGCTGATGCGGAGTTCATCGCCTTCGGGCAAGGCCGCTGCGGATTTAAGTACGGGCTTGGGAGCTTCCGTGACCTCTACGTCCAGCTCTACGGTCTTGATAAGGGCCGAGGGCAGAGTATTGTAGATGTCGCGATAGTTCATCTTTTCGCCGCTGTTTGTAACAAAGACATCCGCCGCGGGATAGAGCACGGCCTTTAGCTTGGTCTTTCCGACAGACTTGGCCGTTAGTACGCCGTTAGTTTCGGAAAGGATATTTATGTCTTCGGGAATAAGCGCAATGCGGGGATAATTGGACTTATCCTCATTCTCAAAGCGTCCCATGAGGGTCAGCATATCGCCGTCCTTCATAGTGATTTTGCCATCATAGGTAGTGGTTTCGCTTCTATCAGTGATGACGATAGGATTTTCCATGAGCCTTGCCAGCTCCTCGGGGGCGCGCCTTTCAACGCTGTAGGTGACAGCGTCGCCATTTGAAATAATTCTCACATCCGCCGTTTCGACTATATCCGTTCCGTCCCGGCTCTCCTCGAAAGTCAAATCGGGCATATAACCGTCCACAGTCACGATGCGGGACTCGCCGGCCATAAGGTCAAATTCGTCGCTGGGAACCACAATTCCTTCGCTGCCTACATAGACTACCTCTCCATAGGCGTTTTCACTGGAAATATTTTTAACTTCGACCGTAAATCGAGCCCGGTTCCGGCTTGTCATCTCGTGGGAGACGTGGGTTATTTCAAACTTGGAGAAGTTTTGCAGCTCCTTTCTGTCCCGACCGCAAATAATCGAGCCCTGGATGGCACGGGCCGATAGGATAGTACCCTCCAAAATATCGGGAACGGACCAAGGTATCCGTACCGTGATCTGTTCTCCGCCCGCAAGGGCG
>CANRHW010000138.1 GCA_947630525.1 uncultured Clostridia bacterium
CCTTTGTATCCACGCTGACCGCGCAGACCGCGCTTACGGACGGATTTTCCCGGCTCGAAACGGTTATGTTCGCCGTACCCGGGCCCACGGCGGTGACAAGACCGCCATCGACCGTGGCCACATTTTCATTATCGGTCTCCCAGATAACAGCTTTATTCGTGGCGTCCTCGGGCAGCACCGTGGCGGTGAGAAGTTCGCTCTCGCCGACAATCATCGACAGCTCATATTTGTCAAGGTCGACGCTTTCCACCGGTCTTATAACGTTTACGGTGCAGACGGCGAAAATTTCTTCGTTCTCCGCGGATTTGGCATAAATTTTCGCTGCTCCGGGGGCAACGGCGGCAACAAACCCATACTCGACCGTGGCCGCATTTTCATTGTCGGATTCCCAGATAACATCTTTATTTGTGGCGTCATAAGGCAGCACCGTGGCCGTGAGGTAATCGCTCTCGCCGACCAGCAGTGACAGTTCGTCTTTGTCAAAGGTGACGCCTTCCACCGGTCTTATAACGTTTACGGTGCAGACAGCGTAAATTTCTTTGTTTTCCGCAGCATATGCGTAAATAAATGCTACGCCCGGGCCCACGGCGGTGACGAGGCCGTCCTCGACAATGGCAACGGCCTCATTGTCGGTTTCCCAGATAACTTCTTTATTCGTGGCGTCATCTGGCAGCACCGCAGCGGTGAGGTAGGCGCTGCCGCCGACTTTCAGCGACAGCTCGGTTTTGTCAAGGGTGACGCTTTCCACAAACCTTTTAATATACACGGTGCAAACGGCGAAAATTTCTTCGTTCTCCGCAGATTTGGCATAAATTTTCGCTTCTCCGGGGGCAACGGCGGTGACGAGACCGTCCTCGACCGTGGCCACATTTTCATCATCGGATTTCCAGATAACATCTTTATTCGTGGCGTCGTAAGGCAGCACCGTGGCCGTGAGGTAATCGCTCTCGCCGACAATCAGCGACAGCTCGTCTCTGTCAAGAGCAACGCTTTCCACCGGCCTTATAACATATACGATGCAGACGGCGGAAATACCGTTGTTCTCCGCAGATTCGGCGTAAATGTAGGCTATGCCGGGGGCAACGGCGGTCACGAGACCGCCATCGACCGTGGCCACCTCCTCATTGTCGGTTTTCCAGATAACATCCTTATTTGTGGCGTCAGCGGGCAGCACCGTGGCGGTGAGGGAATAGGTTTCGCCAACCGGCAGCGACAGCTCTGTTTTGTCAAAGGCGACGCTTTCCACCGGCCTTTTGACATTTACGGTGCAAAAGTCGAAAATGTCTTCGTTCCCCTCAACTTTAGCATAAATTTTCGTTGTGCCGGGGCCCATGGCAGTGACGAGGCCGCCATCGACCGTGGCCACATTTTCATCGTCGGACTCCCAGATAATATTTTCGTCAGCGGGCAGCACCTTGGCTCTCAGGTAGTCGGTTTCGCCGACTTTCAACGACAGCTCGTCTTTGTTAAGGGAGACGCTTATTATGGCGCCTTCCCTCGTTACCGTCACTTCGCCCCAGCCGACTATGTTGTCGTTTTCTCTGGACACGGCGTAGATGTCGGTCGAGCCAGCTTTGAGGCCCGTTATTACGCCATGCTCTATCTTCACCACGGAATCGTCATAGCAGCCCCATACGACGAGCTTATTGTCCGCGTTTTCGGGTGAAATAACGGCTTTAACGGTTTTTGATTCACCGACGGCGAGCTTTACGGCGTTGGTCTCAAGGCTGATGCCTGTCACCGGAACCGCCGGCGCCGGAATGGCGTAATCCGTGTCGGACATGGGATAAGCGGCGTTAAATTCGGCCGTCGTGAATTCCGCGTCCCGTATATGATCTTGGAAGCTTGCTTCGCACTTTAGAAAATACGGATATTCCCAAATGCTGCAATCCCAGGTGGAATCGGCGTTGTAGTACTTGTCGCCTAACTTGACGATGTTCCAGCCGTGGCGGCCGCCATTGCCCAGACCTGATATGTAGCGGCAGTCTACGCCGACCTCAAGCAGCAGGCGGTAGAGCAGGCCCGCATAGCCCTGGCAGACGGCGGTGCGGTCGATGAGGGCCGCGTAGGGCGAATATTTAAGTTCATACGAAGCATCGTTCAAATTATCATAGTCATATACAATGTTGTCGCACATCCAGTTGTATATGGTCCATACCTTGTGAAAGTCGCCCATGCCGTCCACATTGAGCTCCGTCAGCAGGGCGTCTACCGCCTCGTTAACCTCCTTTTCCTGCTCGGCGGTGGTATAGTACTTGATATTTTTGTATGTTATGTTCAGCATCGAGGAAGAACCGCCGTATGAGCCTTCGGCGCCTTTGAAAACAGTCCTGATATAGTCGCCCTCGTCCGGAACCCCAGTGTGAGCCAGGGCCATGTTGAGCAAACCCCCGAACAAAGTGTCGCCTTCAAGATAGCTGTGTCCCGGAATAGAGACCTCCACATAGGGCTGGCGTTCCTTCATAGCCTTACGCAGCGTTGCCGCCGCGGCCTCCACCGCGGGGTCGTTGGCCTGGAGAGCGACCTCGCCCGCGCCGAGCGCGACGCCTCCGGTGTAGTAATTACCGTCGAAGGAGAGTGTTACATACACCGTCCGCGGCTCATCGGCGGCCGCGGCATTGACGGCCGTCATGGGCGCCAGCGCCAGGGTCAGGCACAGGAATAAAATCAACGCCTTTTTGAATTTCATTTTCATCTTTCCTTTTTATAAAATTATTATATGAATTTATAAATATTATATCAAACTGCGTTTTATATGTCAATAGACGTCCGGCGTTTTTCCGTTTGTTCATTTTTCGCTTTACATTTTTACGCGGTTATGATATAATAAATTTGAGAAAATTTATTATATAATTGCGCATCGCCGTTTCCGAGCCTATGGCGAGGAAAATTTCGGCGGCGCATAAAACCATGATAAAACACAAGGAGAGAAAGCAATATGGACGGCACGGCAAAAATACTGTACTGCAATAAAAACGCCGACGTTATCGTTTCTTCGGCGGGCAGGATATCCACCACCCAGGGCACGGCTGATGAAATATATCAAAAATCCGGCGGCAACGCCCCGGAGGTCAACCACAAGCTTATTGAAAAGGTCGTGGGCTCGGGGCACTATTCCATGCTGGAGCACATTACCTTTAATCTGTCGTTCGACAATGTTTCCGCCCTGGTGGAAGAATTTATCATTGAGTTCAGGCTGGCGTCCTTTACGGTCAAGTCCCGGCGGTATGTGGATTTCAGCCGCATGGGTTATTATAGGCCGGACTTCTCCCGCTATGATAACGGAGCCGAGCTGGCCGCCGCGTATGACCGGCATATGAACCGGCTGTTCGACGAATACGCCGCTCTGCTCCAGGCCGGCGTCCCCAAGGAGGACGCCCGGTTCGTGCTGCCCTACTCTTTCCGCAGCAATTTTTACTGCACCCTCAACGCCCGCGAGCTTATCCGCGTGGTAAGCGAAATGGTCTTTGGCCGGGGCGCAAAATATCCCGAAATAAAAGCGCTGGGCAGCTCTCTTAAAGAACAGCTTTGCCAGCTTTGTCCCTTTATAAAAATAGACTCCGCGCCCGCGCCCGCTCAGGACGGGGCCGCCGCCCTCCCGGAGTGCGGCGGCGGACTTGTGGACGTGCTGTTCTGCCCCGACAAGCCCGAGGATATAGTGTGCCGGGCCTACGCCCTGGCGCACTTTGAGGAAATCGCCGCCAAAACCGACGGGGAAAAGCGCGCCGTCATACATAAGGCCATCGCCCAATCCCGCCGGCGGGAGCTGGAACAGGTGCCGGTCATGGTGAGGTTTAACCGCCTGTCACTGTCGGGCATAACGCATCTGGTGCGCCACCGAATGCAGTCGGTGATAATTCCCGAATTTATTCGGGCCTGCGATTTCGGCCGCTATGTTATCCCCGAAAGCGTCAAGCCAATCGAGGGCCGCTACAGGGCCGTGTTCCAGCGGTCGGCAGCCGTGGCCGCGGAGCTGCGGGCGGCGGGGCTAAGCCCCGAAGACGGCGCCTATCTGCTGCTGAGCGGCTTAGAGATACCCGTCATGACCACCATGAACGGCAACGAACTGTTGACGTTTTTCCGGCTGCGCACCTGCAACCGAGCCCAGTGGGAGATAAAAAACTGCGCCGACGAGCTGCTTATGAAGCTGCGGGCCATATCCCCCGTCATGTTCTCGGAGTTTGGGCCGTCCTGCTATGTAACGGGCCGCTGCCCCGAGGGCAAGCTGGCCTGCGGAAAGGAAAGGGCCGTCAAGGAGCACTACGGCAGGGGGCTGTAAAAAAATCGTGTAGACCGTTCAAGGGCTGAAATTCTTTGCTTAGGGCAAATTTATGTACTGAAAAATTATAAAATAAATAAAAATAATAAATTAATGAAGAAAATTCGCCCTTACGAGCGAATTTTCTTATTTTTTATGCCCTTGAACTACGAACGAAAATCACCACTCGGCGTACCTATGTACGCCGTCGGGAG
>CANRHW010000139.1 GCA_947630525.1 uncultured Clostridia bacterium
TCCATGCCGAACCAGCTTTCCGGCGGACAGCAGCAGCGGGTGGCCATCGCCCGGGCGCTGGCTTCGAAACCGGCAATCATTTTGGCCGACGAGCCCACCGGCAATCTGGACAGCAGGACAAGCCTCGACGTAATGGGCCTGTTAAAGGTGACAAGCGACCGCTTCGCCCAAACTGTGGTCATGATAACCCATAACGAGGAGATAGCTCAGACCGCAGACCGTATAATCCGCATTGAGGACGGGAGGATAGTAAGCCATGCTTAAGGTGAACAACTCCCCGGTGATAGGCAGGATAGCCCGCCGCTCCCTCCGCGCGGGCCGCACCCGCAACATAATTGCCGTCATGGCCATCGTCCTTACGGCGGTGATGTTTACTACTCTTTTTACCGTAGGGATGAGCGTTATCGACTCCTTTCAGCTTGCCACAATGCGTCAGGTCGGAACAAAGGCCCACGGAGGCGGCAAATTTCTAAACTGGGATCAGTATGAAAAAATCGCCGCCGACGCGGCGGTAAAGGATATATCGTATGATATCTGCATAGGCAGCGGCGAAAATCCCGAACTTAACAAAACGCCCACCGACATCCGTTATACCGAGGAAAAGGCCGCCGAATGGAGCTTTTCTTCGCCTGTTGAGGGAACCCTGCCAAAGGATAGGCTGGACATAATGACCTCCACCGCCGTGCTTGACGCTTTGGGCGTGCCCCGCAGGCTCGGGGCCGGGGTGCCGTTAGAGTTCACCGCCAACGGCGTGAAATATAAGGAGACCTTCAACCTCTGCGGCTGGTATGAGCAGGACAAGGTCATGGGAGTAAATTTCGCTTATCTTTCAAAGGAGTACTGCGACGCCGTTGCCCCGGTATGGCGGGAGGGCAGGGCCCACGATGAGAGCAGCGCGAAATCCGGCGCGGTAAATACCTCTCTGTGGTTCGCTTCGTCATGGAATATCGAAAAACAAATGAACGAGCTTTGGGAGCGGTGCGGCTTCGGCCCCGAGGTAAACGAGGGCGTCAACTGGGCCTATATGACCGACGCTGTCGACGGGGCCACCCTGCTGCTGCTGGCGGGGCTGCTGGTCATGATAATGCTGTCAGGCTATCTGATAATCTACAATATTTTCTATATTTCCGTCAATAGCGATATCCGCTTTTACGGGCTGCTCAAAACCGTAGGGGCCACCGGCCGCCAGCTCCGTCGGATAGTCCGGCGGCAGGCTGTGATTTTGGCTCTTACGGGTATACCGCTGGGGTTGGCGCTGGGATATGGGGTATCGGCCCTGATACTCCCGGCGGTGATAAATATGGTGGACGTGGGCGGCCAATATGTTTTGTCTGCCAAGCCTTTGATTTTTGTGGGCGGCGGACTGTTCACCCTTGTCACGGCGCTGGTCAGCGTGCTGCGGCCCTGCCGGCTCGTGAGCCGCGTCTCCCCGGTGGAGGCGGTGCGGTACAGCGAGGCCGCCCCGAAGCGGGCGAGGAAACGCAAAAGAACAAGGGCCGTCACGCCCCTGTCCATGGCCGCATCCAATCTTGGCCGCACTCCGGCAAAAAACGCCGCCGTTGTTTTGTCTCTGTCCCTGTCTTTGATTATATTGAACACGACCGTGACGCTGGTAAAGGGCTTTGACATGAATAAATATCTGCAAAACAGCATAGTTTCGGACTTTTTAGTCGCCGACGCCTCTCTCATGAACACATACAGTTCGGTGCAGAGCTTTAACGGCGTTACTCCGAAATTCAGGGCCGAGGTGGAGACCCTCGACGGGGTGGCGGATTACGGCTGCGTCTATCTGCGGGAATATTTGCACCATCTTGACAGCGGCGCTCTTGAAAAGGCGAGGACAATGCTCGACGGAGCCAAGGGCGTAAATCCGATGGTGCTGATGGGCGCAAGGGAAAGCATGAAAAACGGCGTCATAAGCTCGCACATTTACGGGGTGGACGGCCTTGCCGAGGATAAGCTGGAAATTACGGACGGCAGCTTTGACCGGGAAAAATTCCACAGCGGCGGTTACGTTGTCGCTTCTCATATTACCTGCGGCGCCGGCGGCGGCATTCTGTACGGCCCGGGCGACAAGGTGACCCTCGACTGCGGCAATGGGGCCAAGGAATACGAGGTGATGGCCCTGGGCAATATTGCCTACGCCCTCGGCCCGAAGCACGGCCACGGCTTCGATGTGAATTTTGTGCTGCCCTCCGTCGAGTTCACCGCCCTCACCGGCGAGACCGGAGCTATGAATATCGCCTTTGATACGGAAAAGGTCGACGCGGCGGACGAGTGGCTCAGGGGCTATTGCTCCGATGAGAATGACGCCCTCGATTATCGCTCGCGCAAAATGTACGAGGAGGAGTTCGCCGGCATGACGCGCACCTATTACCTTGTGGGCGGGGCATTAAGCCTGATACTGGCCGTCATAGGCCTGCTTAATTTCATCAACGCCGTAGTCACCTCGATGCAGGCGCGGCGCAGAGAGCTGGCCGTCCTACAGTCAGTGGGCATGACCGGCGGTCAGCTCCGCCTTATGTTGAGCTGTGAAGGCGTCGGCTATGTAGTAATGACCGCCCTTGTTACGCTGACGTTGGGCAGTCTGCTCATACGCCTGCTTATTACGGCGCTGACGGCCAATGTCTGGTATTTCAGCTACCGCTTTGTAATTTGGCCCGTCCTTGCCTCCGCGGCGGCGCTGCTAATCTTCGCCGCCGTGATCCCCGCCCTCTGCTATGCCGGCGTGTCGCGCCAAAGCGTGGTAGAGCGGCTGAGAGCGGCGGAAAACACATAATGTTTTCTATTTGGCGTATAAATGGCGAGGCCCTTTCACTGTGGATTAGTATTAAAAAATTTTTTAAATAATTTTATTTTACCCCTTGACAAATCCGTTCGACAGTTGTAAAATAATGATGTAATTCGACAGATGTAAAACAAGGGGGCGCGACCCGTGTCTGAAATAAAAAAACTGCCCGAAAGCGAGTTTGAAATAATGATGGCCGTGTGGGATCAGTCCGGCCCGGTCACCTCGGAGCTGCTTTTAGAGCGGCTCAACAAAAGCTGGAAAAAATCCACCCTGCTCAATTTCCTGTCCCGTCTGTGCGAAAGGGGCTTTCTCAAATGTGAAAAGCAGGGCAGGATTAATGTGTACACTCCTCTCGTGTCCCGTGAGGAATACGTCCGGCGTGAGAGCGCAAGCTTCCTTAACAAGGTGCATCTGGGCTCCCTGACCGCTCTTGTGGCCTCGCTTTACGATGGCAAGGCCGTTTCAAAAGAGGACCTTGAAGCGCTGGAGACCTTTATAAGGGAGGCGAAGTGATGATATCAACGCTGCTTATAATATCGCTCTCCGTTTCGGTGGTCATACTTGCGGTGTTGATTTTGAACCGCTTTATCGATAAGCGCTATATGGCTAAGGGGAAATACATACTCTGGCTTGTTCTGGCGGTGCGTCTCCTCATACCGGTGAATTTTACTCTGCCCAGCGCTCCCGTGAATATAACCGCGAAGGAGCGTTCGGTCGTACTCACTCCCGGGCGGCTGTCGCCCGTGGCCGTTATGACCGAGACCGAGCGCGTAGAAAGGCTCAAATCCGATCCTAAAGCCGCCGCCAGCTCCGCCGCCTATGCGCCGATAATGCCGTTCGAGCGGCTGCTCACTATTATTTGGGCGATAGGCGCGGCGGCCCTGCTGCTGTATCAGTTGGCCAAATACTGGCTGTTCAAGCTGGCCGTCCGTGGCCGCATTGTGAGGGACGGAACTTACCGGGGCCTGCCGGTCTACCGGTGCGGGGCTGTGGAGAGCCCTATGATGACCGGCTTTTTCCGCCCGTCCATTCTTCTGCCGGAAATTGAACTCACCGGCGAAGAACAGGAGATAGTCCTTGCTCACGAATACGTACACTATCGCCGGAAAGACCTGTGGTACAAGCTGCTGCTCGTGGCCGCCAACGCCGTTCACTGGTTCAATCCCCTTGTTTACCTGATGGTTCGTCAGGCTAACCGCGACCTGGAATATTCCTGTGACGACGCTGTGACAAGGGATAAGGATATGGAATTTCGCAAGCTGTATTCCATGATTATTTTAAAAACCATGAGGCGCGGAGAGGCGTCCGCCAAAAATGAGGGATGACATTTAAGCTCTCCTGCCGGAAACGCTCCATAACGGGCCTCGTGCCCTTATCGAATAAGGAAGATTGCCATGAAAAATCATAAAATCCACGATGTGTTAGGGCCGCCCTTTTTGTCCACCTCGTTTTCGGAAAGCGGCAAAAGGTCCAAAAATCGATTTGCCAACATACTGAACATGAAGCTCAGACCCACCGGCGTGACCGCGGCGGTGATCGCCGCCGCCGCGGGGATTTTTGCCGGGGCCGCCGTTACCTTCGCCCGCGTGCCCGACCAAGCG
>CANRHW010000140.1 GCA_947630525.1 uncultured Clostridia bacterium
TAGCCTATGGGTACGACCGCCAGCCGCATATCCCTTTGAGCCTTGACGCATAGACCGTAGCCAATATTTTCACCCTGCTTTACGTTCTTGATGAGGACGATTTCGGATTTGACTGAAAGTACCGGCCTGAGGTTCAGCTCGCAGCCGTCGGTGCCGGCGGCCGTGCTCATTACTCCGTAAAGGGCGATCCCGGGCCGCGCATAGTCGCCGCCCAGTTCCGGGTAGTTGACTATGCCGCCGCTGTTCAAAATGTGTTTTTTAGGTTCATAGCCCTGTTCCTTGAGCCAGCCGCAGAGCTCAAAAAAGCGCTGAGCCTGCGCCGCGGTGAATTTAGCCGCGCCGTCATTCTTTACGTCGGCTGCCGCAAGGTGGGTGAAAATGCCGGTGATTTTCAGGTTTTTCATTTTGAAAACCGACAGTATCCGTTCAGAGTTTTCGGCCCTTTCGCCCAGCCGGTTCATGCCCGTGTCCACCGCAAGGTGGGCCTCTATTTTTTTGCCGTAGCTGTTGAGCTCCGCCGCATAGTCTGCGTCCGCCGCGGTTTGGGTGAGCCTGTAACGGCGCACCATGTCGATTTGCGAAAGGGGAGTGCAGCCGAGTATGAGAATTTCTCCTTTGACGCCGCCGCGCCTCAGCTCCGCGCCCTCGGTGGCCGTGGCGACGCAAAAGCTGCGGCAGCCCAGCCGGTTGAGTGCCCGTGAAACGGCGACTGCTCCGTGACCGTAGGCGTCGGCCTTTACCGCCGGCATCAGTGCGCAGCCCTGGGGCAGCCGTTCGCTCAGCGCTTTTACATTGTGTGCCAGGGCGGAAAGGTCTACCTCAGCCCAGGCACGGCATTTTTTTTGCTTCTCCGGCATGAGCCTTGTCCACAAATACGCTGCCGTGGCCGACAAGGCGCAGACGGCGGCGTAGTGTATCAGACTGTTTTCTATAAACAGCCTGTCCGCGGATAAAAGCTTCGCTCCAAAGCGGACGGTCACTATCATCCAGGGGTGAATAATGTATATTACAGCCGCCCCGGCCCGGAGCCTTTCCGACGAAGGGGCCTTACATTTGAGCAGCGTCATGAACAGGGCGTAAGAGCACAGCGGCAGCAGCAGATACATACTGTCGTGACGCTGCAGCCCCAGCGCCCGCAGGGCCAGCCCCTCGGCCGTCATTGCTCCCAGAGACAGGGCCAGCGCGATTGGAGGATGGCTTATCTCCGTTTTTGCGGCCATGGCTCCCAGCAGCAGAAATATGGGCGCGTAAAACAGCCCGTTCCGGGTATATGTGGATATGGCGAAAATGCCGCCGTATATATCGGATATAAATGGGATATATTTTACAAGTCCCCAATAACTGTCCCCCAAAAGTCCGACCAGGTAAAGAAGCGACGTCATTACCGCCAGTCCCCTTGGTTTGAGCTTTTTCGCCGCTATGGCAATAACTGCCATGCCGAGCATCGCCGCCGGGAGATACCAAAGGTGATAAAACGTACCGTCAAAAACCAACATTTTTAGGGCCGAAAGCGGAGTGAGGCCCTTGTAGTGACCGGCGTAAACGCCGAGAGGCAGATAGATAGCCGCGGCGAAAAGATATAACAGCCCGGTCTTTTTCAGAGCTTTGAGCAGACGGCCGCCTCCGCCGCCCCCGTACACATAGCCGGGTAATATAAAATACCCCGTCGTCATCAGGAAAAACGGCACCGCCAGCCGGGCGGCGACCCTTGTTAAAACAAAGTCCGCCGCGGCGCTGAAAGAGGCCAGCGGCGAGGTGTGTATGGCGATCACCATAAGGGCCGCCGCCACGCGGAAGCGATCAAGTCCGCCGAACCGTTCAGTTCTCACCGGGGGCGCCCCCTTTGTAAACGGCGTGATATTCTTCAAGCACAACGCCGCTTTTCTCTATCAGGCGGGAGTGGGGCAGGCCTACGTATCGGAAATGCCAAGGCTCGTGGGCTATGCCGGTGAGAGCCTCCTTGCCCTTGGGATAGCGGAGTATAAAGCCGTAGTCCGCCGCAAGCCCGCGAAACCTGCCGCAGAGGCCTTTGTCCGGGAAGGCCGGGCATATGAAATCGGAGCCGCGCAGTCCAACGTCCGCCGCAAGTCCCGTCTGATGTTCGCTGCACCCCGGCAGCGCCACATATTTTTGCGTAAAATCGAGGCCGTTGTCTTTGAGCGAGCCGGCATATATTTCCTCCTGCTCTTTGTACGAACGCCAGCCGCTGACCAGCTCCAGTTCCCCATCCGCACCGGCCGCTTTCAAAAGGGCGACGAGAGCCGCTGCGGCCTCCTCTCTCAGAAATATCCCGTCCACCGGCACAAGATCGCCGGGCACGGACCGGCCCCAGGGGTGCCTGGCGTTCACCAGGACGAGACGTTCTTTTTCGCTGAGCGCTCTCATGCCCCGACCGCCTCCTCGATGACCTTTGATATCACCTGCTTAAAGGAATACCCCGCTGCCCTCATCATTGAGGGAAAGCGACTGTGGGCGGTGAAGCCCGGAATGGTGTTGATCTCGTTGAAAACGAGCCCGTCCTTCGTAACGAACATATCCACCCGCGCAAAGCCCCTGCATCCAAGGGCGCGGTACAGCTTTTTTGCCGCAAGCTTGATGTCGCGCAGCACTTCCGGACTGACGCGGGCCGGAACGTGGATTTTCGAGGTTTTAAGGCTGTACTTTTCGTCAAAATCAAAAAACCCGCCCGACAGTTCAATTTCGTCTGGTTCGCCAGTTATGAGCTCATCTCCGCCCATTACGGCGCAGCCCGATTCAAAGCCGGCGATTTCCTGCTCAATTATGATTTCGCTGTCGTATTTACGGGCGAGAGCGACGGCCCTTACAAGCTCGGCCCGGTTCGACGCTCGGCTTATCCCAAAAGATGATCCCGCTCTGAGGGGCTTTACAAACAGGGGGTGGCCTATGGCCTCCGCGGCCGACGCCAATTCGACTTCGCCGAGCTCCGGCCCCGCCGTAAACGACTTTGGCACGTTTATCCCCGCGGCGGCCGCCAGAGCGTGGGCGCGGCTCTTGTCCATGCACAGGGCCGAGGCCAGAACTCCGCAGCCCGCCAGCGGCAGCCCGGCCAGCTCGCAAAGTCCCTGTACGGTGCCGTCTTCGCCGCAGCTGCCGTGCATTATCGGAAAAACCACGTCAACGGTTATGGCCGTCCTCCCGGCGGGCAGGTATAAACAGGGATGGCTGCGGCTTACGTCAAATATGACGGGCTTGCTGTCCTCCTGCCACCGGTCGCCGGGTATTTTGTCAATGGGGCCGGTAAACAAAAACCAGTCACCCTCCTTTGAAATGCCTACGCATACCGGCTCGAACCGTTCCCTGTCCATATTGGCCAACACCGCGTGGGCCGATTGCAGCGAAACTCCGTATTCCGGCGAATGGCCGCCGAATATCACCGCGACCTTTGTCTTTTTCATGTTTATTCCCCTTTTCATTAGTATTATACTAATCCTTGATTAAAACCGGACATTCGCGACGGCCTTTTTCGCGTCATACTGTGTCAGACGGCTTGAAAATACGTCAGTATTCCCTGCGCCGCCTTCCTTGTCTGACACGAAAAATCCTCGTCACTCGGTGTCTGCTTTTAATTAAGGATTAGTATTAAAGTACCGCCGTGGTATGTTAATAGCATACCACGGCGGCGGGGAAAGTGTTTTCGGTTTTTGCGCGAAAAAGCTTGCAATCGGCTTGCGTAAATCTTACGATTTTCTTACGCAATGGGGAGTACCAAGGTGAAGGTGATGCTCTCATCGGCGCTTTCGGCGGTCAGGCTGCCGCCGTGGAGCTCCGCAAGCTGCCGGGCGATGGCCAGGCCGAGGCCCGAGCCGCCAGTGCCGCTGGAACGGGCGCTGTCAGCGCGGTAAAATTGGTCGAAAATGCGCTCCAGCTTTTCCGGCGACAGGGTGCGCCCCCGGTTGGTTATCTTTAGGACAGCTAGCTTTTCACCGGCGGTGAGGGAGAGGGCAATCGGCGCGTCGGGATAGCTGTAGCTCACTGCGTTGCGCACAAGGTTGTCTATTATTCTCTCCAGCTTGTCCGGGTCGCACACCGCGTCTACACCTTGCTGTATCGAGGTTTGCCAGGTAAGCCCCTTATTTTCCAGTATGGGCTGAAATTCAAAGGTGATTTGTTCCAGCATACGGGTGAGGTTTATCTTTTCGGGCGAAAGCTCAACGGTGGAAAGATTAAAGCGCGTTATGTCAAAGAATTCGTTTATCAGCTCTTCCAATCGTTGGGCCTTATCGGCGGCGATGCCGGTATAGCGTGCCCGCAGCTCCGGCGAAATGTCCGGCTCGTCCCGCAGCAGGCTCAAATAGCCTATGACGCTGGTCAGGGGAGTTTTCAGGTCGTGG
>CANRHW010000141.1 GCA_947630525.1 uncultured Clostridia bacterium
AGGCCCGTCATTCAACGTTCCCGGCAAGAGACCGCATCTCCTGCCGGAAAAATTAAGTGAGCCGCGCCGCCTTAAAGGCGGGGGGCATCTTAATTCGGTTATATCATTGATATATTTTACTACAAATTTTCACCAATGTCAAGATATAAAATTTTATCTCCGTAATCTTTTGATATCATGCCGCTGTCCGGCAAGGGCAGACCGGCAAAGGCATAGAGCTCCGCCGTGGGCGGCAGCTCGTGCTCCTCCTCCAGAAAGTCCAGCGGCCCGCCGTAGAATTTGAGCCGATTTATTCTCCCCAGGTCCAGGCTCGCCACCCCGGGCACCGCCCGGCCGCCGTCGGTAACGCAGAGGGCGGTCGCTCCCACCCGGCTGCACGGGGACCGCAGACGGCGGAGGATTATGCCCCTTTCAAAATAAAGCCTGTCAAAAACCTCCTGCCGGCCGGTCTCGGCGGTTATGACCGTAAACAGCTTTGCGCAGTCCGGACACAGGCCGATTATCTCCGCCGCCCGCTCCGGGCTCATTGAAAGATAAAGCTCCCCCACCGGCAGCCTGGCCAGTCCGCTCAGTATCCGCGGCAGCTGCGCCAGTGCGCCGGCGCCTTCGGGCGCGAATACCCGGGCCGAGTCTCCGGCCATCTCCCGGGCCGAAGCCGCCAGCGCCGCCTTTTCGACCCCTTTTTTGCGAAGCTTTTTAAGAGCGCGGAGGTTTTTAAAATAAAAAATATCTGCCGCTTCCCTGCTTTCAAGTCTGAGCGCCGGGGAAAAAACGCCGCCCGATTTACGGGCGGCAACAACTGTCAACATCCACATCACCGAACTAAGTATATGCTTAATACGGTCATTTATGCTTTTTATTTAAGATTGTTCAGGCTTTCAAGGACTTTTGCGTACATTTCACGGTATTTTTCGCCCTTGGCCTTTTCCTCGTCTATCTTCTTTTGCGGAGCCTTGGAAACAAAGCCGGGATTGCTAAGCATTTTTTCCACGCGAGCTATCTCGCCCTCCAGCCGGGTCTTTTCGTCCTCCAGGCGTAGGCGTTCCTTTTCCACGTCGATAAGGTCTTCAAGAGGAATAAATATCCTCGCGCCCTCGACTACCACGCTGACGGCCCCGGCGGGGATGCCGCCTTCGTCCGCCTGTATGGACACGTCCTTTGCGCCGGCCAGCTTTTCAAAAAAGCTGACCCCCGCGCTGAATATGCCGGGCCTGTCGGTGACTATGAACATGCCCGCCCTGCGGGAGGGGGGTACGTTCATGCCGGTACGGACGTTGCGGACGCTGCGTATGGCGGCGCAGATGACCTCCATAGTCCGCTCGTCCTCGGGGAAGGACAGCTTTTCGTCATACTCCGGCCATTTTGCGGTAACTATGGTCTCGTCGTCCACAGGGAGAGAACAGTATATCTCCTCAGTGATAAACGGCATAAAGGGATGAAGCAGCTTCATCACGTCAGCCAGCACCCATACGAGCGTGCGCTGGGCGTCCAGCTTGCTCTCCTCGTCCGCACCGTAAAGCCGGGGCTTTACCAGCTCGATATACCAGTCGCACACCTCGTCCCAAACGAAGTCATATATATTGCTCAGAGCTACTCCCAGTTCAAAGCTGTCAAGATTGTCGGTAACGTTTTTGATTACCGTGTTCAGGCGGGAAAGTATCCACTTATCCTCGGTCTTGGGCGAACGGGGCAGCTCACGCTTGTCAAGTTCAAGGTTCATCAGCGCAAAGCGGGCGGCGTTCCATATTTTGTTGGCAAAGTTACGGCTGGCCTCCACGCGCTCCATATAAAAGCGCATATCGTTGCCGGGGGCGTTGCCCGTGGCAAGGGTGAAGCGGAGAGCGTCGGCCCCGTATTTGTCGATTATCTCCAGGGGGTCTATTCCGTTGCCCAGCGATTTGCTCATCTTGCGGCCCTGGCTGTCCCGAACGAGGCCGTGTATGAATACGGTCTTAAAGGGGACGCTGTGCATATGCTCGCAGCTGCTGAATATCATCCTGGCCACCCAGAAGAATATGATATCGTAGCCTGTCACAAGAGTGCTCGTGGGGAAGAAATACTTGAGTTCCTCCGTCTCCTCCGGGAAGCCCAGCGTGGAGAAAGGCCAAAGAGCCGACGAGAACCAAGTGTCGAGCACGTCCTCCTCCTGGCGGACATGGCCGCCGCATTTGGGGCATGCGGCGACGTCCTCTTTGGAAACGGTCATTTCGCCGCAGCTTTCGCAATAAAAGGCCGGTATACGGTGGCCCCACCAGAGCTGGCGGCTGATGCACCAGTCGTGCACGTTTTCCATCCAGTTGAGGTAAGTCTTGGTGAAGCGTTCGGGCACAAACTTAACCTCGCCGTCCTTGACCACACGTATGGCCTCCTTGGCAAGGGGAGCCATGCTGACGAACCACTGGTCGCTGGTAAGGGGTTCGACGGTTGTTCCGCAGCGGTAGCAGTGGCCCACGCTGTGGCTGTGATCCTCGACCTTTACCAGGGCGCCGCATTCCTCCAAATCGGCCACGATCCGTTTGCGGGCCTCATAGCGGTCAAGGCCCTGATATTTTCCGCCGTTTTTATTTATTGTGGCGTCGTCGTTCATCACGTTTATAACCGGCAGGTCGTGGCGCTTGCCCACCTCAAAGTCGTTGGGGTCGTGGGCGGGGGTTATCTTTACCGCGCCGGTGCCGAAATCCATTTCCACATACTCGTCGGCCACAATGGGTATCTCGCGGCCCACAAGGGGCAGAATACAGGTCTTGCCTACCACGTCCCTGTAGCGTTCGTCGTCGGGGTGTACGGCGATGGCCGTATCCCCCAGCATGGTCTCGGGCCGGGTGGTCGCGACGGTTATATAACGGTCAGTGCCGGTTATTTTGTAGCGCACGTGCCAGAAATGGCCGGGCTGGTCGCTGTATTCCACCTCCGCGTCGGAAAGAGCGGTGGTACAGCTGGGGCACCAGTTGATGATTTTGTTGCCCCGGTAAATTAGACCTTTGTTATAGAGGTTGACAAAGACCTCCCTAACCGCCTTGGAGCAGCCCTCGTCCATTGTGAACCTTTCCCTGTCCCAATCGCAGGAGCTGCCAATCTTTTTGAGCTGGTTTATGATGCGGCTGCCAAACTTGTTTTTCCAGTTCCACACACGTTCGAGGAATTTTTCACGGCCCAGATCGTATCGGGTCAGGCCTTCCTCCTTGCGGAGCGTCTCCTCGACCTTTATCTGAGTGGCTATGCCGGCATGGTCGGTGCCGGGTATCCAGAGAGCGTTATAGCCCTGCATTCGCTTAAAGCGGATGAGTATGTCCTGAAGTGTCTCGTCAAGGGCGTGGCCCATATGGAGCTGGCCCGTAACGTTGGGCGGGGGAATAACTATGGTATAAGGCTCCTTTTTGGGGTCCGGCTCGGCGTGGAAGCAGCCGCTCTCCACCCACTTGGAGTAGAGCCGGTCCTCTATTTCGGATGGATTGTAAGTCTTTTCAAGATTTTTCATTGGGGATTCATCCTCTCAAATATACTGTTATTATAAGCCCGGCAATGGCAATGGCCAGCCCCGCCAGCTTAAGCGGGAGCGCACCGTCGTCATCGGCCGGCCGGCCTGTGATTTTAGATTTTATGGGCTTTGCGCCGAAGCAGACGATACCGCCTAAGACCATAACGCACATGCCCAACACTGAAAAAACGTTGATGTTGGGGCCGGTGAATATACGGCTCAATATGGCGACCATCCCCTTTCGTTTCCTCATCGGAATTGCTATCATCAGATTATATCACACATTCCCGCGTTTTGCAAGGGCAAACTTTGAAAAAAATAATATATTTCACCGATATTTGCCTTGCAAAACTTAAAAAAATATAGTATAATGAAAATAGCATATTAATATATCAGATAAAAGGAGACGAAAAAATGAAAAAACTGCTTTGCATAATACTTGCCGTCGCAATGACGGCGGGCCTTATGCCCCTTGCGGCGATGGCGGCCGCGCCGGTGAAAGTTACCGTTTACGGCACCGACCTGAGCCCGCTGGGCGCTTTTGACGGCTGGGGCACTTCTCTTTGCTGGTGGGCCGAAACTCTCGGCGACCTGCCGGAGGCCGAGCGGCTGGAGCTTTCAAAGGCCATATTCGACCCGGCCGAGGGCCTGGGCCTGAACATAGTGCGCTACAACGCCGGCGCCGGCGACGCTCCCGGTCACACTCACCAGACAAACAACCCCAACGACCTGCGTGGACTGCCGGTTTGGGTGGACGAAAACGGAACCTTCGACCCCAACGCCGACCCCAAGCAGATAGCCTTTTTGCAGGACGCGGCGAATATGGGCGCGGATATCGTTGAAATATTTGCCA
>CANRHW010000142.1 GCA_947630525.1 uncultured Clostridia bacterium
AGAAGCAAAGTGTAATTGCGTACCAGGCCGGACGCGGAGCCGGGAGCGGCCTCAAATTCTTTGACAACGCCGTAACGGTACTGCTCGTTTGTTACGTTTTTCAGGTAAAGTATGGAGATATCGTCCATATCGCCGACAGTTTGTACGTGGATAACTTCGGCGTTGGAAAGGCTGCTCAGGTTCATTTCACTGAGGCTGACCCTGCGGAGAACTGCGGCCCCCTCCTCGGGCAGGCTCACCAGCTCGATAATGCCGTAATCGTCGGCGAACCAGTGCCCCGCCAACGACGGACGGGAGGCGGTGTTGTCAAAGCTGCCGGAGATAACGTTATACTTTATCTTTTCAAGGCTGAGCACGCCGTCGTTGAAGCTTAGCTTGCGGAACTCGCCGATATAATCCGTGTAATCCGCGTCACAGCGGTAATCCGCCGCCGTGCCGTCGGCCATGAACACCGTCACCCAATAGTCGCCGCGGCCGGCGCTGCCCTCGTCCTCGGACAGGCGGACAAAGGCGTTCTGTATAACGCCATAGCCGTAGATATCGGCGCTGTCGGTATCCACCGCGCCCACTATTTCGCCGTTACGGCCCTTTAGCAAGGTGACGCGGTCATTGATGGCAAAGGCGCCGGGGCTCTCGTTCAGCGCGTTGATAGCCTCCTGGGTGGCAAGCTCGTAAACCGTGCCGCTGAGGGTGATGCTGGTGACGTTGGCCTTGATGGGATGGGCCTTTTCATAAATGCCGGTAACGCTGTCGGCATAGGCGTAAAGCGTGTTGGTATTGGGAGCATAGTAGAGCACGTCGAAGCGCCGTATGTCGCCGAGAGAGGCCGCAAGGCCCTTGCGAATAACTTTAAGGCCGGCGGCGTCGGTTATGCCAAATTCGTTCACGGGCGAAAAGCTGTCGCTCATAACTATCTTGGGGCCGTCCAAATTGCTGGTGCGCAGCATTGCCCGCTGTAGGTCGCCCTTGCTGTAGAACAACCTAAGCTCGCTGCCCTCGGACATAAGCTGATAGCCGTCGCCCACGGTCATGGCGCCGCCCTCTCTGTAAAGCGTCAGATTTTTGGACAGGCTCTCGCCGCCGGGCAGACCGTTTTCCGTATAGCTGACCTCCACGTCGCCGGTCAGAGCGTTCATCAGCGTACTCGTCACGATAAGAGTGCGGACGGTCTCGCCGTCGGGTATAAAGGCCACGATATTGTTGTCCTTATCCACATACAAATCGCCGCAGGAACCAACGGTAATTTCACTTTTATCCACGAACTCGCCGGTTTTGTAGCTGCCGGCGGTGGTTTTGAGGGTGTCGGCGTCAAGGGTCACATCGTCGCTGCTGTCGGCGATAACGACCGCGTCTTCAAGGCGGGTCACCTTACGCAGGGAAACCAGCTCGCCGCCGGCCTTCATATCGGTAAAGAGGGCGTTGTAGCAGAGCTTGGCCGCGTCGCCCCGGGTAATGGGAGCGTCGCTGCCGCCCATGGAAAGGCCGTCCAGCAAACCTATGGCGCGGGCCTTTTCAACATAGCCCTCGGGCCAGCGGTAGCCCACGTCGGCGCCGCCGTAGCCCAGGGTGCGCACGACTATGGTTACGGCCTGGGCCCATGTGACCTGGTCGTCGGGGCCGAAGGTGCCGTCGGGATAACCGGCGATAACCCCCTGGCCGCTGACGAGACCTATGTAGCCCGTGGCCCAGTGGCCCTGGGGCACATCCACAAAGGAAACCCCCGTGCTGACGGCGTCCTCTTCAAGGCCCATAAGATAAGTGGCTATTTTGGCGAACTGCGCCCGGCTGAGATTTTCGTCGGGGTGATAGAGGCCGTCGCCCGAGCCGGAAATTATGCCGAGGCTGTCCAGCATATCCACCGCCTCGCTGAGAGCGGCATCGCCGGCGGTGTCGGGGTAAGACGCGGCAAAAGCGCCTACGGACGTGAGCAGGCAGACGAGAACCGCTAAAATTGTGATTTTATATTTCATTAATGTTACCTCCTAAAAGCGTTGGGAGCCGCGGGGCCGCTCTTTGACGGCCCGCCGCCGTTCCCTAAAGGGCTCAATCGTTCCGCAGCGCGTCGATGGGGTTGAGCTTGGCGGCCTTGTTGGCCGGATACAGACCGAAGAATATGCCTATCAGAGCCGAAAAGGCAAAGGAACCGATAATTACCGTGCCCTGCTCGCTGAGGGGCACGGCGTCCATATCCAGGGCCTTGCAGACCAGATAACTGCCGCCCACGCCCACGCAGATGCCGATTATGCCGCCGATGCAGCTTATGACGGCGGATTCTATAAGGAACTGGGATATTATGCTGCGGCGCTTGGCGCCGATGGATTTGCGTATGCCTATCTCCCTTGTGCGCTCGGAAACCGTCACCAGCATGATATTCATTATGCCGATGCCGCCCACCAGCAGGGAAATGCCGGCTATGCCCGCCATGAGCAGAGCCATGGCGCCCAGAGCCTCGTCAATGGTGTCCATTATCTCGGCGGTGTTTATAACCATGTAGCCGTCGTCGCTCTTGAACTTTTTATACAGAAAATCCTCAATGGCCTCGGTGGCCTCGGTCATATAGTCGGAGCTAATCGCCACTACCATAAAGTTGGTGATGTTGGCGTTGCGCACCAACCGGGTAGCCCGGCTATAGGGTATCATCATTATATCGTCGTCGCCGCCGGCCGAGGAGTTGGAGCTTTTGGGCTTCAACAGGCCTATGACGGTGAATTTTTCGTTATTTATCTTTACCGTCTGGCCAACGGGGCTTTCGTCCCCGAAGAGCTCACTGCGTATGTACTCGCCTATGACTACCACATTGGCCCGGTTTTCCATATCGGTTTCGGTCAGGGCGCGGCCCTCGATAACCTCGTAATTGCGGGCGGTCATATAGGTCTCGTTAACGCCGGTGACCGAGGAGTTGACGTTGTTGGTGCCGTACTTGACGGTGGCGCCGCCGCTGACTATGGGCGAAACGGCGCTGAACAGGTCGGCGTTTTTTTCGGTGAGCTCCTCAATGTCGTCAAGCGAAACGCTGCGTCCGCGGCCCCAGCCGCCCCGGGTTATCTGTACGCTGATGAGGTTGGTGCCGATGCTCTCCAGTTCGCTGCGCATGGTGATGGAGGCGGAGTTCACGAGATTTACAAGTACTATTACCGAGGCCACGCCTATGATTATGCCCAGCATGGTGAGTAAAGACCGCACCTTTGCGGACAAAACGCTGTTAATGGCCATTTTGAAAGCCATGCCAATATTCATCCCGTAACCACGTCCTTAACGTCCGTCGTATCGCTGGTGATAACGCCGTCGGCGATACGCACAACGCGCTCGGCGTTGCGGGCGATATTGCTGTCGTGGGTGATGAGCACCACGGTATTGCCCTCCTTGTGGATATCCTTCATCATCTGAAGCACCTCCGCGCCGGTCTTGGAATCAAGGGCGCCGGTGGGCTCGTCGGCCAGAATAAGAGAGGGCTTGTTGCTCAGGGCGCGGGCGATGGCCACGCGCTGCTGCTGGCCGCCGGAAAGCTCCTTTGGCTTATGGTGCATACGGTCGTGCATCCCGACCCGGTAGAGGGCGGCCTCGGCCAGCTCCCGCCGGCGTGCGGAGTCGATGCCCCGGTAAATCAGGGGCAGCTCCACGTTTTCAAGAGCGGAAAGCTTGGGCAGCAGATTGTAGCCCTGGAATATAAAGCCGATTTTTTCGTTGCGCAGAGCGGCAAGGTCGTCCTCGCTCATGTTTTCGACGGGGATGCCGTCGATTATATATTCGCCGCTGGTGGCGGTGTCAAGGCAGCCTATCATGTTCATAAGGGTGGATTTGCCGCTGCCGGAGGGGCCGATTATGGATACAAATTCCTTGGGTTTAATGTGGAGATTTATGCCGTTAAGGGCCCGGACCTCCACGTCGCCCATCTTGTATATTTTATACATATCCTTAATTCTAATCATGCTGTCGATCCTCCTCCGTTTATCTGGGGCCGCCGCCACCGCCGCCGGGGCCGCCGCCGGGGCCGCCGCCGCGATTGCCGCCGCCCATGTCGTTCATCATCATCTGGAAGGGATTAGTGCTGCTGGCGCCGGTGCCGTTGTCGCGAACCACCTGACCGACCTCCAGACCGCTCTTTATCTCGTAGTAGTCGTCGTTGCTGAGGCCGACCTCCACCTCTACCCGCCGTTCCTCGTCGAACAGCTCTATCTGAGGTTCATTGGCCGTGCCGCGGCCCTGGCGGCCGCTTCCTCCATTGTCAGAACTGTCATCGGCGGAACTGCCATCGACAGAACTGCCGTCGTCGGAGCCGCCCCTGCCGGAGCCGCCGCGAGCGCCGCT
>CANRHW010000143.1 GCA_947630525.1 uncultured Clostridia bacterium
GTCCGTTCTGCACGATTTTTTTGGACAGCCCCAGTGCTTCCAGATTACATAGCGACTTTTTTACAGCGCTTTTGTTTTAACTTATTTTTACTGAACGTGGACCCTACTTTATCACTCCGCCGCCCACTACCGTGTCGCCGTCGTACAGCACCACCGCCTGGCCTTTAGTAATCGCCCTCTGCGGCCGGTCAAATTCCACCCTCAGTTCATTGTCGCCGGTCTGTACGGCGGTGGCCCAGTCCTCCTTATGGGCGTAGCGGGTTTTGGCCTTCACCCTCATGGGCCGTGGTATGGAATCGACGGATATGAGATTTATGTCACAGGCCGTAAGGACGGAAGAATACAGGTCCTCTTCAAAGCCGAGGACAACGCGGTTGTTTTCCACATCTATTTCGCACACATACATGGATGCCGGCAGGGCCAGTCCCAGCCCGCGCCTTTGGCCGATGGTATAGTTGAATATGCCCTTGTGCCGCCCAAGCACCCTGCCGCTTTTGTCCACAAAATCTCCCTCCGGCAGATTGCTGCGGGCGCGGATAAAGTCGCCGTATTTGCCGTTTTGTATAAAACATATATCCTGACTGTCGTGCTTTTTCGCATTGACAAAGCCGTGCGCCGAGGCTATTTCCCTAACCTGAGATTTCTGCATATCGCCCAGCGGAAAAATCACATGGCGGAGCTGTTCGGGCGTAAGGGTATAAAGCACGTAGCTTTGATCCTTAGACGCGTCGAGGGCCTTTTTCAGCACGGGTCGGCCATTCTCTTCGGCTATGCGTGCGTAGTGGCCGGTGACAACGTAATCGCACTCCAGTTCCCGCGCCCGCCGAAAAAGCTTGTCAAACTTCAGATAACGGTTGCAGTCGATGCAGGGATTGGGCGTCATGCCGTGTTCGTAGGCGCTGACAAAGCGATCTATGACAGTCTCCTTAAATTTGTCGGCAAAATTAAAAACATAGTGGGGCATACCCAGCGAATGGGCCACGCTGCGGGCGTCCTCCGCGTCTTCAAGCGTGCAGCAGCTATGGTCGCGGGATACGCCTATATCCTCGCTGTAAAAGAGCTTCATCGTGGCGCCTATGCAGTCAAAACCGCTTTCTTTCATGATGAGAGCGGCAACCGAGGAATCAACCCCTCCGCTCATAGCTATAAGGCTTCGCTTGTTCACCGTACCGCCTCCTTTGAACGTGCCAACATATAAAACCTACGGTTTTATTTTACCATAAACTGTGGTGACTGTCAACAAAATACGGGAATGTACTTGAAAAAACCTGCGGCATATGCTATCATAGATACATAAAACGCCGTCTGTCGGGGAAAATAGCTTTGAAAAACATAATAAAGGGGTTTTATAATGGAGCTGAAAGGGTCAAGGACCGAGGCAAATCTCATGTCCGCATTCGCCGGGGAATCTCAGGCGCGGAACAAGTATTGCTACTACGCCACAAAAGCCCGGGAGGACGGTTATGAACAGATCGCGGATATATTTGAGGAGACCGCGGAGAATGAAAAGGCTCATGCGGAAATATGGTTCAGGCTTATTCACGGAGGCAATATCGCCGGCACTGCGGAAAATCTCAGAGACGCGGCGGCGGATGAACACTTTGAATGGGCGGAAATGTACGCGGATTTTGCAAAAACAGCTAAGGAAGAGGGCTTCGAGCATATCGCGTTTTTGTTCGAAAAGGTTGGCGAAATCGAAAAAGCGCATGAACAGAGGTATCTCAAGCTTATGGAAAACGTTAAGGACAAAATAGTTTTTTCAAAGGACGGGGACGCCATATGGATATGCCGCAACTGCGGCAACATTTGCGTTGGTAAAGCGGCTCCCGGCGTGTGCCCCGTCTGCGCCCATCCTCAGTCATTTTTTGAATTGAAGGCTGAAAATTATTGAAACCGGGCCGCGAGGCCCCTACATATGCGGAGGAAATATGAACGGAAAAATCAAAAATCTGGCTCGCCTGTTTTTCACATTTATGAAAATCGGGACCTTTACCTTTGGCGGCGGCTATGCCATGATACCTCTTATCCAGCGGGAAGCGGCTCAAAAGCACGGCTGGATAACCGAAGAGGAGCTGTTGGATATATTTGCCGTTGCGGAATCTACCCCCGGGCCCATAGCCATCAACTGCGCCACCTTTGTGGGGAAAAAGGCCGGCGGCTTTGCCGGCGCTTTCCTTGCTACGCTGGGGGTAGTGCTGCCGTCGTTTGTGATAATAAGCCTTATCGCCTTTATTTTAAGACGGTTTTGGGACATAAAAGCGGTGAGATATGCCTTTAACGGAATACGGGCCGGGGTGCTGGCTCTGATAATAAAGGCCCTTGTTTCCATGTACCGTCAGTGCCCAAAATCGCCCTTGGCTTACGGGCTTATGGGGGCTGCCTTTGTCTGCGCGGCCTTTCTCGACGTGAGCGCACTGCTCGTCATCGCCGCCTGCGCTCTGACCGGCCTGGCGTTTTCTTTGCTGTCAGAAAGAGGGGATAGGGCATGATACTGCTACAGCTTTTTTTGAGCTTCTTAAAAATAGGAGCTTTCACCTTTGGCGGGGGCTACGCTATGCTGCCGCTGATACAGGCCGAGGTAGAGGCCCGCGGCTGGATGGGACGGGAGGAGCTGGTAAACTTTGTGGCCGTGAGCGAAAGCACTCCCGGCCCCTTCGCGGTCAACATCGCCACCTATGTGGGGGCCGAAACCGGCAGCCTTGCCGGCGCGGCCTGCGCCACTCTGGGGGTAGTGCTGCCGTCGTTTGTGATAATATTTATTGTCGCGGGCTGTTATGATAAATTCAAAAGCAGCCGCCTTGTGAGCGGCTGCATGACCGGCCTGCGGCCGGCGGTAGTGGCCCTTATCGGGGCGGCGGTCATTTCGGTGGGCAAAACGGTCTTTCTGCCGTATTCCGGAGCCGGGCCCCTGCTGGGCGGCGCGATGATATTCCTAATATCGCTTTTGCTGGCCTTTAAAAAGCTGCACCCGATATGGGTCATACTTATTTCGGCGGCGCTGGGATTGGCGCTTGGTTACGTGGGTATATACTAAGGTCTTATGGAGCTGTAGGCCGATCCCGCAGTCAGCCCACCCTTGCGGGCGCTGCCCATTTCGGATACGGTCACAAGCTGAAATCCCCTTTCAATAAGGGCCGGAACTATGCGTTCAACGGCGTCGGCCGTGGCGGAATGTATGTCGTGCATCAGTATAATGTCCCCGTCCTTGACACTATTCATGACGGCATTGTAGGTGCTGTCGGCATTGCGGGTCTTCCAGTCAAGGGTGTCGACGCTCCAGAGTATGAAGGGCGCTCCGGCGGCGCTGCGGATGGCCGCGTTATGGCTGCCGTAGGGCGGGCGCACCGTAGCTGGGCGAATGCCGGTAAGCTCATTCACCCGGTCATTCGTCCTTTTTATATCGTTGGCGGCCGCGGAGGCGTTCAGCGTGGTAAGCTGAGTATGGCTCCAGCTGTGGCAGCCTATTTCCATACCCGTTTCGGCTTCGCGTTTTAGCTGCTTTGAATATGTCCCCAAACGGTTGCCAACCACATAAAACGTGGCCTTGGCGCCGTATTTTTCAAGGCAGTTCAATATCTTGTCGGTATAGGGGCCAGGCCCGTCGTCAAAGGTCAGGGCGACCATGGGCCTGTTTGGGTCCGCCGTGGAACGGGCGGGCGGCGTTTCGCTCCAGCCTTGGGCGAGATAGGCCTCGGCCTCGGCTCTCCAAACTGTCATTTCAGCTCCGTCCGGACTGTAAATTACGGTGTGCGCCTCCTCCGGGGTTCGGTAAAAGCCTTGGGTGAGATAGGCTTCGACCTCGGCGTTCCAAACGGTCATTTCCGTGCCGTCGGCCCCATAAAGCAAGGTCTGCGCCTCGGCCTCGGTCAGGTGAAGTCCGCCGGCAAGGCTGTCTTCCACATAGTCATTCCATACCGCGGCGCGGCTGCCGTCGTCGGCAAACAGCGTTGTCTGCATATCGGCAATATTGTCGCTCCAGCCCTGACCGCGCCATAGGTCAAGGTCTATCCTGAGCACTTCCCGGTTTTCTCCCTGAGAATTGTATATTACTGTGTAGACTTGATCCCATTGGAGCCAGCCCTTGTCCTGCCAGCGGGGAACGTCGTCGCTGCGGACGGCTATCTCCCTGCCGTCCGGCATATATAGCAGGCTCTCTCTGGCATAAACCGGCAGACAAAGCAGGATCAGGACAAGTATTGCTGCTGTCAGACGCTTCAAAGTATCACCTCGTATACAACGCCGCGCAAATGCGGGCAGACGATGTTAG
>CANRHW010000144.1 GCA_947630525.1 uncultured Clostridia bacterium
GCTTCGGCCACGCGGCCAAGGCCGCTGCCGCTTATGTTAATATCGGCCGCCGCGCAGCATATTTTTGCGCCCGCGTCGGTGGCGGCGGATACGTCGGCGTTATTCATTGCGCTTATGTCGCGGATGCCGCGCCCAAGGACAATTACGTTTTCCTTTTCGTTAAGGGCGGCAACGATATCCGCCTTGCAATGGGACGATATGTCGGCGAAAACCGAAGTCCTTCTCAGCTTTGAAACATCGCCGCAGTCAACGTCGCCCTGGTCGGTGATATCACAGGGGATGCCGCTCTGTTTTGCGACAGCAACGGCTGTCGTAAGATTTTCATTGGTTATAAGGCATGTTCTCACGCCCATGGCCTTAAGCTTCTTAACCGCCGAGGGAGTGTCCCTGCGCACGGCGTTGCTCAGTCCGATGAGCCCGGCAAATATCATGTCCTTTTCCACGGGCCCGTCGGCGGGGTCGGGAGCGTAAACAAGCTCCTTATATGCCACGGCCATTACCGACATTGCCTCGCCGGACATGGAATTACTGTCCTCAATTATTTTCGCAAGGTCTTTCGTCGTATCAAAGGCGCGTATTTTTCCGTCGAAAATACGCCCGCAGCAGGCGGCCACAGTTTCGGGCGCACCCTTGCATATCATAAGGTGCCCGTTCTCCGTCTTGTGAACCGTGGTCATGAGCCGGTTTTCCTTATGCTTATCGGATATAATCTCAACGGGCATTTTTTCGCGTATGTCGGTTTCGGTAAAGCCGTGAGCCATAGCGTCGGCTATGAGCGCAGTCTGCATCGGGTCGCCCACCGGCTGGCCGTCAGATATATCGGCAGTGGTGCACATCGCCGCGTACAGGCGCAAAACGTCCCCGTCAAAGCCATTGGCCGGTTTGATACCGCCGACGCCAAAGCCCTGCTGAGTAAGTGTGCCGCGCTTGCCAACGCAAAGGAGCGTGGCAGCGCCCATGGTTTCGACAGCCGAGGCCGAGCGAGATTCTATCCCGCGCCGGCGGAGCCTGAGCACATTGGAATTATGAGTGAACAGCACCAGCGGCGGAAGAGTCATGGGCAGGGTCGCAATCGCCGCAGCTATGGAGTTTTTGAATGCGGAGTCGACCCCGTATCCGCCGGCAAGGCGAATTCCCAAAGCCATCAGCCAGACCAGCGCCGCCGCAATGCCGGACGATTTGCCTATGGCGGCATTTTTTCTGGCCAGGGATGAAGCTCTATGTTCCCTCTGTGACAAAAGGCCCATAGTGGAGCCAAGCTGAGTTTCGTCGCCGGTAGCGGTGACAATAGCTTTAAGGTCTCCGCTTATAAGGCGTGAACCCATGTATAGGGATAATTCGCCCTCGTCAGTGCCGGCGGCGGATTTTACGGTCATTCCGCCGTCGCCGCTGATTATACTTTCGTCAACTACCGCGCCCGAGGCCTCAATTACCTCACTGTCGGCAGGGACGGTTTGGCCGGCGGACAAATAATACACGTCGCCCCTTGTCAAAAGTGATGAATTAATCTCCTTAACGATGCCGCTGCGTACTACCTTGACGCTTTCGTTCTGGGCGGTGTTAAGAGCCCTCTGCGCGGCGCCGTCCGGCCTGAAGCTCACATAGCCCACGGCGGCGTTCAACAGAGCGCAGATGACAAAGTACGCCGACAGATACCAGCCGGAGCGGCTGTCAAATATCATATGGAAAACTGCCATGAGCAGCAGGATAACATTCATAAGCGAAAAAAACTGCCGCCCCATTTCGGCGAAGATATTCATTTTTTTCGGTATGCGCACCAAATTACGGCCCCGGCTGTGAATGCGTTCGTGAGCCTTTTCTATGGTCAGTCCGCGTTCAAGGTCAGAACCGAGCTCGGCGGCAATATCCTTTACCGAACCTTTATAATTCATAGTTTTCACTCCTGTAAAAATACCCTATGAAGAAAACTTCACAGGGTAATTATAACACAATATCCCATATTTGTCAATTTTATTTTACGCCCTTGGGTGGGAGCGATTGTAGACTTTTTTAATGCGGTCTTTCAGCATGTCGCTGTAAATCTTTGTGGAAACGATGTCGTTATAGCCCAGCATTTGAGATACGGCTTCGGCGTCGGCCCCATTGCGCAAAAGATGGACCGCAAAGGAATGGCGCAAAGTCTGTGGCGTTACGGCCTTGTCAATACCGGCGTCGGCTATGTAGCCCTTGATGATCTTCCAAAATCCCTGACGGGTCATCGGCTGACCGCCGCAATTCACAAACAGGGTCTTTACCCGCTGGTTTTCTACCATCAACTCGCGCACATTGGCAATATAGTAGCCTACTGCCTCGCCGGCCGCGGCGCCCATGGGTATTACCCTCGGCCGTGCGCCGCCCTTGCACAGGACAACTCCCCCGTCCAGGTCAACGTCCTTGAGTTCAAGAGAAATGAGCTCCGAAACCTTCATGCCGGTGGCATAAAGCAGCTCCAGCATGGCCTTATCCCTCGCGCCTTTAAGTTCGGTAGTTTTGGGCATGTCCAACAACCGGTTCACCTCCCCGGGAGTGAGCACGACCGGCGGCTTGCGCTCCGGCGCGGGGAGAATGAGCTCCGCCGCGGGATTGTCGGGCACCAGCTTCCGCCCCATAAGGTAATTATAAAAATTACGTATGGAGCTGACGGTCCTCAGGACCGTGGAATTGGCTTTGCCGGCCCGTTCAAGGCCGATGACATACTCCTGCACCTGATCACGGGTGACCTTTAAGCAGTCCTCGTCGCTGTTTATCCCCTCTTTTGAAAAGAAAAGTTCCACGTCTCTGCGGTATGACAGCAGGGTGTTGTTGCTGGCCCGCTGTTTTTTTGATAAATAATATGCAAACTCTTCTATCAATTCCATGGATATGTCTCTTCCTCGGTCATTAAAAATAAAACGAACTTTAAAACTATTTTATAACAAAATAACATTAAAGTATATTGACTTTATGTACTAAAAAAATTTTATATCTTTGGTATAAAAATCCCTTGAATTGTGTATAATCCCTCAAAAATCACGAGTTGTACACAAGATGAGATAAATGCGGCCAAAATTGCCGCCGCCAGCGCTTTTAAAATTGAAGAATATGAATAACATCCGTCGGGCCGGCGGAGGCACATGACTAAAGCAAATATGTACAGGGGGACCGTGAAAAATAACTGCGGGAGCATATTCATGGCGTAAAGCCGCCACCCGCCTGACGGGGACGAAAGGATATAAACGCTGGCGCATCCTATGAACGCTCCCTTTGCAAACAGCGCGGCGGCGCCGCAAATCAGACGGTGCGTAAAAGTGCGCGGCAAAAGTATGAGGCACCAGAAGGGCAGATTTGCGGCGGCCGCTGTGGCCAGATACTTTTTCACTCCCGCCCCGGCGCTCGGTACCAAACCGACGTCGCCGCCCGTTCCCAGCGCGCTGCCTAAAGTCAAGCCTATGATGAATACCGCGGCCATTATCCATTTTGTCCGTCTATTCCCCATGATAATCCCCCTGTTCAGCCTATGCCGGACAGGGGGGCGGTATTACTCACTTTTTCCTTCCAAGTTCCGCCGATTTTTTTGCGCAGGCCGCAACCGCGTCAATCATAGTGGCCCTCAGGCCTTTTTCTTCAAGTCTATAAATGGCCTCGATTGTAGTCCCGCCGGGAGAGCAGACCATATCTTTGAGCTTGCCCGGGTGCTCCATTGTGGAAAGGGCAAGCTTCGCTGAACCAAGGATCGTCTGTTCAACCAGGAGATAGGCAACATCTCTCGGTATACCCTGAAGCACGGCGGCGTCCGCCATCGCTTCTATCATAACAAACACATAGGCCGGGCCGCTGCCGTTTGTGGCGGTGGCAGCGTCAAAAAGACTTTCGTCAAGCACCGAGGTCTTGCCTATGGCGTCAAAAATCTTTATTACCTTATCAAAATCCTCATCGCTCACGTTGTCGGTACGGCAGAGCACCGTCATCGCCTCGCCGACCAGGGCCGGAACGTTGGGCATGGTGCGCACAATGCGAACGGTATCCCCCGCGATGTCGGCGATATCTTCACGGGTAAAACCAGCAACAACGCTGACAAGCAGCTTGCCCCCGATGCAGGAGCTAATTTCGTTCAGTACCTTTTCAGCCACATTGGGCTTTATGGCAAGCAGAACTATATCGCCGAACGAAGCGGCATCAGTATTTTTAAGAGTGGTGTTAACACCCAGCTCTCTCAGGGGAGCCAGCTTGCGGTCATAAAGGTCGCTGACGGTTAT
>CANRHW010000145.1 GCA_947630525.1 uncultured Clostridia bacterium
TCGTCCGATGTGCGGGGCTGGTTATCAGTTTCGTCCATCATGCGGCTTATCTCGGCGCAGCCGGCCGCAATATTGATAAAATTCTGTTCGTCGTCGTTGCGAACACGGGATAAAAGAGCGAATGACGCCTCGTCCCACTCCCAACGGCAAATATATGTTCCGTCCGCGGTAATGCCGGTAATCAAAGGGGTATTGCTCCGGCCGTTATTTATGACGCGGCTGCTGACAGTTTTCTCGTTTTCGCTGTCAAAACCAAAAAGGTCGCCTGCCCCCACCGCGCCGCGGAGTACGTAAACGCCGCCGTCCATTGAAAAGCTGACCTCGGCTATAAAATCGTCCCATATCCTATATTCCACATTCCTGGCGCCGTCTGGAGCCCGCATTATAAGACCAAGAGGATCAAAGGCAATAGAGGCGTACTCCTGCCGGGCCTGCATATCATCCGAAAAACCCGGAAGCTCCTCGGGCTCCGGCTCGACCTCGCGAGTGATGACAAAGGTGTTCGCGGCCTGCTGTATCTCGTTCAAAAAATCCAACGGTTCCGACGAAGCGTCGGCATTTAGACTGAACTCGTAGGCCCCTACATTCCAGCGGGCAAACACATTGCCGTCGCCACCCCGGCCGGTGACTGCCGTCACCGGGACGCCGTTTACCGTCAATCTGCGGTTAAGCCGCGCCCCCGTAAAATCCGTAACGGGAGAAACGCCGTTTTTCGCCTCGCAGGACGCGCTGAGTATGAAAACCGTGTTCCCCACCCTATATTTCACCACGGCGGTATTTTCGTTTGCCACGCTGTACTCCACGTCCGCCGCCCCAAGGGGAGCGTCCACAGTAAAGCCAAGCAGCGCGGCAAACTCGTCCTTCCCCTGGGAAGGGCGGGATATGATTTCATATTTCTCAGGCGGAGAAGTTAGCGTTACCGTTTGCGTATCTTCATCCCAGCCCACTTTGGCTCCAAAAAATTCCATCACGGCCCTTATGGGCACGCAGGTGCGGTCGTCTATTGTCACTGCGGGCACGTCCAGCTTCAAGGCCACGGCTTCACCGTCCCTCACGCCGCTGAGCTCCGCGCTGCCGATTTCCATATACAAAACGTCGCCGCCATTTTGGATAGTCACCCGCGAAATTCCGTCCCAATCCACGTCCATTCCCATTTCTTCGGCTACGGCCCGAACAGGTATCAAGGTACGGCCATCGATTACCACAGGCTGCACATCGGGGAAGTTTATCTTCCGCCCGTCCATCTGCACCGTAACGTCGGGCAGCGGCTTTGACGGTACGAAAGGCTCGGCTCCGAGCACGGTAATATTGATGAGCCCGCCGTCAAACGAGCATTCCAATCCAAAATACTCCGCCGCCGCTTGGAAAGATTTCGCGGTGACTATCAGCCTGCCGTCCCTCACAAGGGGCGGCAGGTCGAGGGCAACGGCGCCGCTTTGGTGGCCGCCGTCATACGTGGTCATAATATTTGAGTCCGCGGCAAACGCCGCGCTTTTCCCGGCGCCGTCGCTGATAACGGCGTCCGTTTCCGTAAGCTCCCAGTTCAGCCCGGCAGCTTCGGCCGCACATACAAGGGGCAGTCCGTCCTCGCCGGGCAGAGCGTCGGGGAATACCGCCAACACGCCGTTGACCATAAGATCGCAGGGCAGGTTCGACGAAAGCAGCAGTCCGTTGCCATAGCGGCTGTAACTGCCGTGAGCGCCGAAATACTCCGCTATCCTAAGTATCATATCCGAATCAAGATACAGCCTGTCGTTTTCATAGACAATACGATAGTCGCCCTCCAAATCGCGGCTGCCAAGAGTGACAAAATCCGCCGCCAAGCTGACAATGGCCGACTGCCCGCTCTCGCCGTCCACAATAACGGCGTAACGGCCGTCGTCACTGCTCTCGTAAAGCAGACCAAGCCCCTCGGCCACCTCGTCAATCGGAACATAATAGGTGTCGTAAACTTCCAAGGGCCCCGCGTTGGCGAAGCGCAGCCGGCTGCCGTTGATAAGCACATAAAAGGCCGTTCCGGTATTAATGGTCATGGTTTGGCCGTCCATTTCCGCTTCAAAGCCGAAATAGTCTGCCAAACGGGCCATGGCGGCTCCGCTGACGGCCAAGCCGCCGTCCGCAAGAATAAAATCCCGGTCGGCGATAAAGGTAGAGCCGGTCAAGGCTATTATCCTGCTGCCAACGGTGAGTTCCACATTTTCTTGCCCGTTAGAGAGAATGCCGACGCCCCGATCCGGGTACCAACTGAATTTAAGGCCCATAGCCTCGGCCATGCTCCCCACGGGGAACATGACAGCGCCGTTGTCCTCCGTAAGAGTGCGGCCGCCAAAATCCACGCACAACCCGTCCACCACCGCTCCGGCGGCAGCGGCCGAAAGCGGCGCACAGCACAGCGCAAGGGCTGCCAGCAGCGGCGCGAAAAACAAAATCGTCTTTTTCACGACAAGCACCATCCTATCATTTTTAAAGGCAGTATCTTGTTAATAAAGCTATAAATACAGCTTTATTTTATCACAAAATACCGCCTTATGTCAATATATTTTATTTTCCTCACTCAAAGGGTCTTATGCGATAGGTCACTCCCAGCTCCCGGCAAATCCCGGCGCAGCGTTCCTCCTCCTCATGGGTTATGGTTGTGCTCACGGTGCTGAGCGTCACCCTTGGCACATAGTTTTTCACCCGCCCGGCGAAGCCGAGCATTGCCTCAAAAGAGCCCGGGCCGAACTTGCTGCGGGTCAGGCGGAGATACTCCGCCGGATCGGGAGTGTTCAGGCTTATGGATACCGCGTCGACGCCGACGAAATCCGCCGCCGTGTCACGGCCGTTTATAAGGTCCGACAGGCCGTTGGTATTGACGCGCACAGGTATTGACGAAATGCTCTTCACGTATTTTGTTATCTCAACTATGGCGTCAAGCCGTTCGGTGGGCTCGCCGAAGCCGCAGAACACCAGCTCGCCGTAGACGGAAAGGTCGTGCTTTGCAAGTTCGTCCTTCACCTCCTGAACGGTAGGTTCATGTTCCAGCCACAAACTGCCGCTGCCGTCCATTTCGTCCTTGGTCTGGCGCAGACAAAAGGTGCAGCGGCAGGGGCAGCGGTTTGTGAGATTTACGTATAGATTGCCCTGATACGGGTAAAGAACGGTTTGCATAAAAGCACTCCCTTTTAATTGTTCAAATAGAATAAAAGCGCCATAAATGGCGCTTTTGGTGGAGGAGGGTGGATTCGGACCACCGAAGTCAGTGACAACAGATTTACAGTCTGCCCCCTTTGGCCGCTCGGGAACTCCTCCATATTTTTGGAGCCGGCAATAGGACTCGAACCTACGACCTGCTGATTACAAATCAGCTGCTCTACCAACTGAGCTACGCCGGCAGGCCTTGACCCCGAACAATAGATATGATAACACAAAAAGCCGTGGTTGTCAAGAGGTTTTTTTAAAAATTTATAGCCAGCGCATTTAAAGGGGAACCCACGCGGTTCCCCTTTAAAAAGCCTTCCGTTTCAATCTTGGCGGCGCGGAGCTCCGCTCGTTATCTCTCTATTGCCATTATCTCGTAATTAACAACTCCGTCCGGCACCTCGACGGGCACAATATCGCCCACCTTTTTGCCAAGCAGGGCCTTGCCCACGGGGCACTCGTCAGATATCTTGCCTTCCTCGGGGTTAGACTCGGTCGAACCCACGATGGCATAAATATCCTCCTCGCCCAGCTCAACGTCCTTTATCCTGACGGTAGAGCCAACTGTCACAGCGCTGTTGTCGGTAGAGTTGTCGTCAATTATTTTGACGTTGACCAGCATGGCCTCTATCTCGGATATACGCTGCTCAATGGCGGCCTGCTCCTCCTTGGCCTCGTCGTACTCGCTGTTCTCGGACAGGTCGCCGAAAGAACGCGCTCTCTTGATGGCCTCTTTATTCTCCTGACGGCGGACGGTTTTGAGGTTTTCCAGTTCGTCCTGAAGGCGCTGAAGCCCGGCGTTTGTTAGTAGTACCTGTTTTGCTGCCATAACAATACTCCTCTCAAGTTCAATAAGGGCCAAAGGCCCGTCATTCAACGTTTCCGGCATGAGACCGCATCTCCTGCCGGAAAAATTAAGTGAGCCGCGCCGCCTTAAAGGCGGGGGCATCTTAATTCGGTTATATCATTGATATATTTTACTACAAATTTTCAC
>CANRHW010000146.1 GCA_947630525.1 uncultured Clostridia bacterium
ACGGAATAGCCCTTTTTTATCTCTCTTGCAAACACAAGCATGGAGCTGTCCACATCGGCCATGCCGGGCAGACCGCGGGCGTCGACCGCCTCAAACAGGCCCTTGACCAGCTCGGGAGTATCGATCAGTACCCGGTGATTGGTCACGCCGAGGTAATCGTTCATTTTGTTTATATACTCCTCGTCGCTGCCGGGCTGGAACTTTCCGGGTACAAAATACTTGCCGTTGTCAACATAGTCCACGCTGTAGGTGTGGAGCTCCTTACCCTGCTTTTTAAGCTCCTTTGCCGCAACCGAAGAAATGATGCTCGAATCCAGTCCGCCCGAAAGGAAAGTAAAAACCGGTATGTCCGAGACCAACTGCCGTTTTATCGCGTTCAGCACAAGCTCCCGCGTATGGGCGACCGTTTCTTCAAAGCTCTCCTTGTGCTCGTGTTGGTATAGCTTCCAGTATTCACGGTATTTTAGTCTGCCGTTTTCCACATGACCGCAGCAGGCCGGCGGCAGCTCCTTGATGCCCCTGAAAACTCCGCAGCCGGGCGTGCGCCCCGGCCCCAGGAGAAAGAGCTCCTGAATGGTATTCAGGTCGGCCACGGGCTTGATTTTTGGGTGGCGGAGCAGGGCGCTGATCGAGGAAGCAAAAATAAAGCTTTCGTCAACCTCGGCATAGAAAAACGGCTTTACGCCCATTCGGTCACGGGCTACGAAAAGCCGTTCCCCGTCCCATATGGCAAAGGCATAGATGCCGTTGAACAGCTCCAGGCAGGCTTCGCCAAGCTCCGTATAGGCCCGGAGCACGACCTCGGTGTCAGAAGCGGTGCTAAAGCTCACGCCGCGGCCAATAAGTATCTTTCTCACTTCATCGGTGTTGTACAGCTCGCCGTTGTATACGATGGTGCAGCCATCTCTGGTCATTGGCTGGACGCCGTTTTCCACATCTATTACCGCCAGCCGGGTGTGGATGAGCATAATACCGTTGTCAGAAAAAAATCCGTTCTGATCAGGCCCGCGCCGCAGCAGTTCATCCTGCATAGCAAAATAGCAGTCCTCGGGGCGGGGCTGTTTTTTTAGAGAGGCGAGTACCTCCCCGGCAATTCCGCACATAATAATCTCCATTCCGCCGCTGCGCTCCGGCCCATTTTATTGACGATCCCTTATCCGCGCAGTAAGGAATGATAAGAGGTCGTTAGGCCGTTTCCGGCCGCGTAATGCTGAGGCCGAACGCGGTCATTCGCGTTAAACCCTCAAAGCTATACTATGCCCGCTTTGTTCAGTTTGACACAAACCAGCATTGCAAGGCCGGAAATCAGCGTTGAAATGATTTTGCCGGCGTAATAGTATTTTTTTGAAAGCCCCGGCGCAACGGCTTCGGTTTGGAAGTGTACGCTGAAGCCGCCCCAACTGAGACAAGCCGCCGCCAGCGGAAGGCCCGCCTCGCCGAACCGCCCCAATTCTTTTACGCCGCGAGACACTTCAAAAAATCCCACAGCCGCAGGCCAACGATACAGTCTTAGTGCTTCTATAAGGGCGGAAAAGGTTATCACCAGCGAACACACGCTCAATATTGCCGCGCCGCAGTCCATTGCGGCGTCGCCCACAAGGCTGCCAAACTTCTGTTTCCGCAGGGCCGTGTCCGCCGCGCCGTGACCCGTCCCGCGTCCAAAGACCGCCGCCGCCGCAAGCGCCCCCAAAACGTGACAGACGTAAAGCTCCGCCCCGATTTTTGCGCTGCCGTAAATCGCCACTCCCGCCGTGCCGATTATGAATAAGGGCCCGCTGTTGTTGCAAAAGGCCAGCGCCCGCTCGGCGGCGTCTTTTGTCATTAAACCGTTTTCCGCGCACTGCGCCGCCGCCCTCGCTCCGCAGGGATAGCCTCCCAGCAGGCCCGTCACCAGGCACATGGACGCCGCCGGCCCAAGGCCGAACAACGGCCTAAGTACAACAGACAGCAGTCTGCCCAGTTTTACGCCCCAGCCGCTTCGGACGGCTATCGTGCTTATGAGCATAAAGGGCAGCAGCGAGGGCACCACGGCTTTTAAACACAGTTCAAGCCCGAGCCCGGCTCCGGCCAGCGCCCTTTCGGGGAAAGCTATTAGAACAAAACACAGGATAATAGCGGCCAATGTAATCAACTCCTTCTCTAAAACGTATGTTTTTTACCTTATCCGCATAACTATTAAAGAGGTGTGGACTTTGGGAAAAAAAGAAAAAGCTTCTGAATTTGAAAAGAATGTGCTTGGCATATACTCTCTCGTCACCATAATCGGCAGTTCGGAACTCGTTGTCGAGGGTTTGCGGGGAATACTTGATTACAGCGGCGAGTCGCTTAGGGTAAATACGGTCAGCGGCGTTGTCCTCATTATGGGAGCCGGTCTTGAAATTACCGCCCTTACAGCCGAGGAATTGACCCTTAAAGGTAAAATTACCTCGCTGGAGTTTTGCATATAGGAGGATAGCCATGACAGACCTGCTTTTTATGATGAAAAGCCGCTTTACGGTGGAGGTGACGGGCGAAAGTCCCGAACGCTTTCTCAACCTGGCCGCGGCAAAGGGCATATATGTGTCGGAGGTGCGGCCCGTTCCCGGCGGACTGAGGGTTAACATGAGCCGCCGCGCCGTGGAACTTATGAAAGACGGGCTCCCGTCGGATATCACAATGAAAATCCTCCGGGAACACGGCGCCGTCAGATTTTTTCGCGGCTTAAAAAAACGCTATCTGCTCCTGGCCGGATTGCCGGCGGCAGCACTGATAGTTATTTTGTCGACAAGGTTTTTGTGGAGAGTCAACGTCAACGGCGGCACCCAGGAGCTCAGGGAAAAAGTGTCGGCCTTTATGACCGAAAGGGGAGTTGTGCCGGGGGCGAAAATCAAGGATTTGGACCAAAATCAGCTTAAGCGCGATGCGATAATGGCCATTGACGAGCTTATGTGGGTCTGGGTAGATATTCACGGTACTACAGCGGATATCAACATCGCCGACCGGGATATGCCGCCGGAAATAATATCGTCCGAACCCGCAAATGTCATAGCGTCGGAGCCCGGCGTGATTGAACAGTTGACTGTCACCGGCGGGACGCCCGTGGTCGAAGAGGGTCAGACCGTCGAAAGGGGAGCTCTGCTCATCAGCGGCATAATCGAAAGCGAACGGCTCGACGCTCCGATGGTCAGGCGCGGCTCCGGCGCCGTGCTGGCCAGAGTGTGGAGAAATAAGACCGTGCTGATACCAAAGATAACCACGGTCAGACAAAGAACAGGAAACATTAAAAAAATTAAAGCAATAAAAATTAAAAAATTTATTGTAAATTTTTCTTTAAACAGTAGCATTTTGTACCCAAAGTATGATAGAATAAGATTGAAGTATAAGCTCGGCCAACTGCCGGTGGAATTTATAAGCGATACTTACAGCGAGGTTGAAGAGGAACAGACCGATACTGACATCGCTGCGGCCAAGGCCGAGATTAAGGCCGGGTTTGAAAAGGAGATATCAGTCTCCGGCGCCCGGCTCGAGGAACTCACGGAAGAGGAGTCGGACAAAGGAGATTACATTGAATACGGACTTACCGCCCGCTGCCTTACGGATATCGGCAAGACCGTACCTATCGAGTAGATAAAAGGAGAAACAGTACAAATGGAAAGAACATACGAAGCGAAAAGTCTTGACATTGTTATGAGCATTTTTGGCAGCTTTGACGAAAATATAAAAATAATAGAAAAAGAATTCGACGTTCGTATATCAAACCGCGACAATGTGATAAAAATGACCGGGCCAGACGCGGACAAGGCGGCCTCCGTAATAGAGCAGCTCGCCGCGGCTATTGAAAACGGCGAGGAGCTCACTGAGCAGAATGTGCGCTACGCCGTGTTCATGGCGCGGGAGGGGATAGAGTTTGTTCCCGCCGCCAGCGGGGATTATATTTGCCTGACTGGCCGGGGCAAGCCCATAAAGTGCAAGACCAGGGGTCAGGAGGACTATGTTCGTAAAATAAAGGAAAACACCGTGACTATTGCCGTTGGCCCGGCCGGCACCGGCAAGACCTATCTTGCGGTGGCGATGGCGGTCGATTCCTTTCGCCGTAAAGAAGTCAGCCGAATTATATTGACCCGTCCGGCGGTCGAGGCCGGGGAAAAGCTTGGCTTTTTGCCGGGCGACCT
>CANRHW010000147.1 GCA_947630525.1 uncultured Clostridia bacterium
CAAATTCATGTTTTGAAAAACTCGTCAATATAATCAAAATTGTGAATTAATGTGGAAAAACCGCCTTTTTATGAGAAAAAGACGGTTTTTCTTGTAATTTATGCCCTTGAACTACGAACGAAAATCACCACTCGGCGTACCTGTGTACGCCGTCGGGAGGGCCTGCTCGGCGGCGGGCATTCGCCTGTTTGTCCGTCGCTTCGCGGCGCCGCCTGCGCGGGCTGATTTTCGTTTGTTCTGCACGATTTTTTCGGCCGGCCCCCGTGCTTCTCAATTACATAGTGAGTTTTTTTACAGCCTCTTCAAAGGGGGACAAGGAACGTTACCTTTTGAACTTACCGCACCCGCTGCCAAAGAAGCATATTGTTCTCAAAAGCGGCGTTGATTTTGCCGGTATCTTTGAGCCATGCGAGATATGAGCGCACAGTGCTGCCCACAAGCGCATACTGTTCAAAGTTCATCACTAAGGCGTATTCGTCAAACAGCCTTTTCAGTATCGCCTCAAAGCACAGCGGCTCACCGCATATTTCCAGAATTTTATCGGCGATTGCCAGCACATTATCGATATTTTGCTGCGCCAGCGGAGCAATGTCCTCGGTCGCGTCGGCGTGGGCCGGGACGAATATTTTGGCGGTCATTGCCTTGACCTTTTCAAGCGTTTCGAGGTATGCGGCAATGTCGTAAATGAAGCTTATGCGGTATTTGTCCAACGTCGCGCGGCTGGACAGGCAGTCCGCGAGATACACCGCGCCGTCAGGCGTTCGATAGCCGACCATATCAAAAAAATGGCCGGCCAACTCAATAATTTCAAAGCCGCCTGGCAAGGCGGCCTTTGTCAGCGGCTCGGCGTCGCTTTCCTGCGCCAATAAAAATTTGTGCCTGAGCTCCCTGCATGGATAGCCGCCGTACAAAAAGGACGGTTCCAGTATGGGGTGCCGGGTAAAATCGCATTCGATCCCCGGCGCATAAATTTTGCAGCCGGTCTGAGCTTGCAGGTATTTGTTCCCGCCGATGTGGTCGGCGTTGGAATGTGTGATATATATGGCCGTGAGCTTCCAGCCGTTGGCGTCCAATATCTGACGAACCTTGCGCCCCGCGTCCTTGTCGCTGCCGCTGTCTATCAGGCAGACTTTGTCCCCGCCGAGCCTCACGAGGCCGATTTTTGCGGGACTTTGGATATAGAAGCAGTTTTCGGTTGCCTGTATCAGTTCATACAAGTCGTTTCACTCCAATGTTTTGTATTATGCGGATTTCGTTTTTAACGAGGATAAGTTCGAGAAATTTTACGCCTGTTTCGTTCGCCGTCAGTGAATACAGCGCGTTAGCCTCGCTTTGTCTGCCTAACTTTTTCATACATCATTATCGCGGCCGCGACGCCGGCATTTAGGCTTTCAGCGTTGGAAACAATGGGTATTTTTACGGTAATATCGGCCATGCTAAGCGTATCTTCGGTTATACCGTTGCCCTCGTTGCCAACTACAAAAGCGATCCGCCCGGACAGGTCAGCGTCAAATAGACTTACGGAACTGTCGGTTAGCGCTCCGGTGGCCACGGTATAGCCTTTGGATTTAAGCCTCATGATTATATCCGCCGCCTCAACACCGCGAATTACCGGCACCGATGCTATACTTGCCACTGTGGAGCGAACCGTTTTGGGGTTGAACAAATCACAGCATCCCTTGGTCAGCACAACTCCGGCCGCTCCGGCGCAGTGGGCGGTGCGGATTATCGTGCCCAAATTGCCGGGGTCCTGAATATTTTCACAAACAATCACAAATGAGTCCGCGCCGCTCTTTAAATCCTCAAAGTCGGCTTTCGGCATATGGAAAAGCGCGATTATACCCTGGGGCGTCTGAGTGTCGGAAAGCTCTGCAAACAACTTCTTTGCAAAGCAGATTGCGTCACAGCCTCCAAGCTCATCGGGAATGTCCGTCCCCTCGACCACCGCCGCCAGCGTGGGGCGGAGCCCGTTTTTCACCGCGTCGCGCACGCCGCGCAGTCCTTCCACCACAAAAAGGCCCTCCTGTTCGCGCTGCTTTTTGTCCTTTAGGGCCTTAATGCGTTTATAAAACTTGTTTTCACGTGAAGTTATTGCGTACATTAAACCGCTCCCGATATGGTAATTCTTTATTCAACATGATAACATAAACTAACTCAAATGTCAAGCCGGCCCATTCTCAAAAAAATAAAGGGGCCGTAAAAAAATTGCGCAGACCGTTCAAGGGCTAAAATTCTTTGGTTAAGCTAAATTATGTATTGAAAAAATAAACAATAAATAAAATAATAAATTAATGAAGAAAATTCGCCCTAACGAGCGAATTTTCTCATTTTATGCCCTTGAACTACGAACGAAAATCACCACTCGGCGTACCTGTGTACGCCGTCGGGAGTGCTTGCTCGGCGGCAGGCTTCGCCTGTTAATCCGCCTGCGCGAGCTGATTTTCGTCCGTTCTGCGCGATTTTTTCGGCCGGCCCCCGTGCCTCTTAATTACAGAGCGAGTTTTTTTACAGCCCATTTATATCATAATTGGGCGTTTTTACTTCGGTTTACAGATTGGCCTTCGCGGTCTCGACCAGGTTTGTGAAAGCCGCGGGGTCGGAAATGGCGATTTCCGAGAGCATCTTGCGGTTTATCTCGATATTGGCCTTTTTAAGACCGTTCATAAAACGAGAATAGTTAATGTCGTTCATCTTGCAGGCCGCGCTGATGCGGGTGATCCACATGCTGCGGAAATCTCTCTTCTTCTGCTTTCTTCCAATATAGGAATAAGTAAGAGATTTCATAACAGCCTGGTTGGCAACTCTGTAAAGCTTGCTCTTGGCGCCGCGGTAGCCCTTGGACAGCTTCAAAATCTTCTTGTGATGTTTTCTGGTGTTAAGCGCACCTTTTACTCGAGCCATTACTAATACCTCCTTTAATTATTTGTAGGGAATAAGCTTCTTGATAACTTTTGCGTTGGGAGCGGAAGCGTAGGTACCCTTCCTCAGTCTCCTCTTACGCTTGGTATCCTTCTTGTTGAGGATATGGCTCTTGAAAGCTCTGTTTCTTTTTACCTTGCCGGTTTTTGTAAGACGAAAGCGCTTCGCGGCGGCTCTGTGTGTCTTTATTTTGGGCATAATATCACTCCTCTCAAAAATTTCCTATGGTAAACCGGTTTAAGTCAACGCTCTTTAGAGCGAATACTTACTGCTTGCTGGGCGAAACGACCATCGACATGTTCCTGCCTTCAAGCTTGGGCTTCTTCTCAACGCTGCCCGCGTCGCCCACTCCTTCGAGGAAGCGCTCCAACAGCTCCTCGCCAAGCTTGGCATGCTGAACCTGACGGCCTCTGAATTTGACAATGACCTTTACCTTGTCCCCGCCGCCGAGAAACTTGACGGCCGCACGGAGCTTTGTTTCAAAATCGTGTGTATCAATAGAAGGCGATAATTGAATTTCCTTAATGCTTACCACCTTTTGATTTTTACGATTTTCCTTTTCGCGCTTGGCCATTTCAAAACGGTATTTGCCGTAATCCATGATCTTGCACACAGGTGGGTTAGCCTGGGGAGAGATCTTAACCAAGTCCATACTGCGCTTATTGGCGGCCTCCTGAGCCTGAGCGGCGCTCATAATGCCAAGCTGGGTGCCATCGCTGTCAATGACGCGTACCTCCTTGTCACGGATCTCTTCATTAATCATCAATTCCTTGCTAATGAAAAACACCTCCAAATAAAATCAAATGCGGCAAGGCTTGAACCATGCCGCAAATACACACGAAAAAATCTGTTGTATTTACCCGAACACAACTTGGTCGGTCGGGTGAGAGCGGCGGCTCTGCTTTGTTGTCTACGACAGTATAGCACAAAGTTTATAAAATGTCAAGTGTTTTTTGAAAAATTTTAACAGGTGTTCTTTGCAGCAAAAGAAGCGGCCCGATTCGCCGCTAAGAACTTCTATAGAATTATGCTTGTCATGGGCGGCATGACAGCGCATATAAAGATATAATAAGGACAGCAAAATTTTTTTGCTTTTTTTCAAAAAAGGGGTTGACAAACGGGGGCCAAGGTGGTATAATGGCAAAGCATTTCGGGGGAACCCGGGCGCACACAAGGGCCGCGGTCAAAAATTTTTTTAAAAAAATTAAAAAAAGGGCTTGACAA
>CANRHW010000148.1 GCA_947630525.1 uncultured Clostridia bacterium
ATATAACGCGGGTCCAGCGTCACGCTGGCGGGCGCTTACGCTTACGACATATAATTTTTATTGGAATAAAAAATTATATGTCTACCCCGATTAAGGTATAACATCCCGGGTACACGCCCCGGGATGTTATGTTTTTTATCTAAAGGGAGTTCCCTTTAGAGCTTTCCCCATTGTTCTCGAGGTTTGTCGTCAGTTAAAGGCCCGTGCAACGCACGGGCCTTTGAGCGTTGACAAGGGTCGGCTTTTTTACGGCCCTCTTTGTACAAAAATTAACTTTCGGCAAATTGGAACAAACCGATTGACATTTTCTCAAAAATGTGTTATTATCTTATTGTTACCGTGTAGGTGGCTATATTATTATAATAATTAAAAAAATGGGAACTTTTTTCCGCTTTGACCCGTCAAAATAACAGAACCGGTACAGTCCCCGTCTGCCGCCCGGTAAAAAATTTTGAAAGGATGAGACCCGATGAAAAAGAAAGTTTTGGCATTTGTGCTGGCCCTTGCTATGGTTGCTTGCCTCATGCCCACGGCTATTGCCTATGATGTGCGCGACGCTTATGACGAATTTGCCGCTACATATCCGGATTTTATTGAAAACGTGGTGGCCAACGGCGCCAGTGAAAGTTTGATAATCGATTTCCTCCGGGCGCTTCAGCGCAATCTTTATAACAAAAACAGGAATACTCCTATCACCGAGGAGAATTTTGAAGAAATGCTCATCAGCGCGGTTAAAACCGTCAGCAATGCCAATCGTTTTGCGAGTTTCCAGCGCGCGGTCATTTTGGCCTATCCCGACGCTGTGGACGCCGCCTATGCAGGCAGGATACACGAGGATTTTATTCCGCTGTACGAAACCGTAAAAACCATGATTTTTGACCACCATATGTTGGATAGCCTTGACACCGACACTTCCAGCGACATACTTACCATTGTGAGCGTCGACGCGCTGAACGGAGTGACTGCGGTTGTCGGCAAGGATGTTGAACTTCCGCTGACCGTTAATGGCCGTACCGAGACCGGCGTTGCCGTTCCGCTGAGCGTGAGCTGGACCAGCGTTCCTCCTACGACTGCCGAGGGCGTATTCTACGCCGAGGGTTCTATCGCTTCCGTGCCGGAGGGCTATAAGCTTGACGACAGCGTCAGCACCGCCGTTACCGTAGAGGTTACCGTTAAGGCCGAATCATCGACCGACCCCGGTACGACCGGCGGCGACAAAGACAACAATAACAACAACAATAATAATAACAACAAAGATAATAATAATGGCGGCGGTATTAACGGCGGCACTGTAGATAACACAGTAAATAATAATAACAATAACATAAAGCATATCTACACTTTCTCCGACGTGGACGAAAAAACCGAAGTCGGCAAGGCCGTTTATGCGCTTTCCGATATTGGCATTATCAACGGTTATCTTGACGGCACCTTTAAGGCCGACAATCCTATCACCCGCGCTGAGATTGCCAAGATCATGGTAACCGCCCTCGACGGCATTGATACTACCGCCGCGGCTACTTTCAGCGATACAAAGGACCACTGGGCTCTCAGCTATATCGCCACCGCTCAGAAGATGGGCCTTATCAACGGTTATCCCGAGGGAACTTTCCTGCCGGACAACAATATCACCCGCGCCGAGGTAATGACGATAGTTTACCGTGCTTTGGACGGCAAAAAGGCCTTCACCGGCAGCGCCGCCGCTCCCTTTAAGTTCAGCGACGACGTCCTTGTGCCCGACTACGCCAAAACGCCTATTGGTATTCTGGCCAATTTCGGTATTATAAAGGGCAATACCATCAGCCAGCCTGACGGCACCACCCTCAACAATATCGAGCCTGAAATCAACGCCACCCGCGGTCAGTGCGTGCTTATGGTGTACAACGCTCTCAAGCTTATAGGCAAAATAAAGTAAATATCAGTATTGAAAAAGGAGCCTTCGGGCTCCTTTTTGCGTGTAAAGAAATTTTAATATTTTTTACGAAAACACTTTACAAACTTTTGAATTTGGTGTACAATGTTATTAAGTATATTTATGCGTGAAAGGATTGTAGCCAATGAGAAATGAAGACAAGACCATGGACAAAATAGTCGCTCTCTGCAAAGGCCGCGGCTATGTTTACCCCGGCAGCGAGATATACGGCGGCCTGTCCAACAGTTGGGATTACGGCCCGCTGGGAGTTGAGTTTAAAAACAACGTAAAAAGAGCCTGGTGGAAAAAGTTTGTTCAGGAGAGCCCATATAATGTGGGGCTTGACAGCGCCATACTCATGAATCCCGAAGTTTGGGTGGCCAGCGGCCATGTGGGCGGCTTCAGCGACCCGCTGATGGACTGCAAGGACTGCAAAACCCGCCACCGCGCCGATAAGCTTATCGAGGACTTCTGTCATGAAAAAGGAGAAAATATCGTTGTAGACGGCTGGGATGACCGAAAGATGCTGGACTTTATAAAGGAAAACAATATCCCCTGTCCCGACTGCGGCAGTCACAACTTTACGGATATACGCAAGTTCAACCTGATGTTCAAGACCTTTCAGGGGGTTACCGAGGACGCCAAAAATGAGCTGTACCTCCGCCCCGAGACCGCTCAGGGCATATTCGTGAACTTTAAGAACATTGCCCGCACCACCCGCAAAAAGATACCTTTCGGAGTGGGCCAGGTTGGCAAAAGCTTCCGCAACGAGATCACTCCCGGCAACTTTATTTTCCGCATTCGTGAGTTTGAGCAGATGGAGCTGGAATTCTTCTGCAAGCCCGGCACGGATATGGAGTGGTTTGAATATTGGCGCGCTTACTGCCGCGACTTCCTTATTTCGCTGGGTATGAAAGAGGAGAATATGCGCCTCCGCGACCACAGCCCCGAGGAGCTGTCGTTCTATTCCAAAGGCACAACGGATATAGAGTTTATGTTCCCGTTCGGCTGGGGCGAACTTTGGGGTATAGCCGACCGCACGGATTATGACTTGACCCAGCACCAAAATCACAGCGGCGAGTCTATGGAGTATATAGACCCCGTCACAAACGAACGTTACGTGCCCTATGTTATCGAGCCGTCCCTGGGCGCCGACCGTGTGGCGTTGGCGTTCCTCTGCGACGCTTACGATGAGGAAGTTGTGGACGAAAAGGACACCCGCGTAGTCCTTCGTCTGCACCCCGCTTTGGCGCCGGTTAAGGCCGCCGTTCTGCCGCTGAGCAAGAAGCTGGCCGAGCCCGCCACTGAACTGTTCCAAAAGCTTATTAAGAAGTATCCCTGCGAGTATGACGAGGCCGGAAGCATCGGCAAGCGCTATCGCCGTCAGGACGAGATCGGCACGCCGGTATGTATAACCGTTGACTTTGATACCGCCGAGGATGGATGCGTTACCGTCCGTGACCGTGACACCATGGAGCAGAAGCGCATTAAAATAGACGAGATAGAGAGCTATATGGAGCAGCTTTTAGAGTTTTAACAAAAGAAATGAGGAGAGGACATGAAGTGCATCGTTCTTGCGGCGGGCTATGCCACAAGGCTTTATCCGCTGACTGAGAATTTCCCCAAGCCTCTGTTGGAGGTAAACGGGATGAGCATTTTGGATCATTTGTTGAGGGATATAGATAAGATTGAGGCTGTGGACGGCCACATTATCGTGTCGAACCACAGATATTACGAGCATTTTGTTGAGTGGAAAAATAAGAACACCGCCATAAAAAAGCCGATCACAATTCTTGACGACGGCAGCGTTTCCAACGAGACAAGGCTGGGCGCGGTCAAGGACATTCAGTTTGCCATAGATAAAATGGGCATTGACGAGGATGTGCTTATCATTGCCGGAGACAATCTCATAGATTTCTCCTTTAAGGAGTTTGTGAAATTTGCCGAGGAACACGATTCCTCCGCCGTAATGGCCGACTATGAGGAGAGTCTCGAGGAGCTCCGCCGCTGCGGGGTCATGGTGCCGGACGAAAACATGAGGGTAGTTTCAATGGAAGAAAAGCCCCAAAACCCAAAAAGCAACTGGTGCGTGGGACCATTCTATTACTACCGCAGGGAAGATCTTCGCTATGTGGCCAAGGGCATTGCCGACGGCTGCGGCACTGACGCCCCCGGCAGCTTTGTGTGCTATCTCTGTGAACAAACGCCGGTTTACGCTTATGTAATGCC
>CANRHW010000149.1 GCA_947630525.1 uncultured Clostridia bacterium
GCGCTGTGCTGCGCCATGGAAGTGACGTCCCCCGCAAGATTTAAAAAAAGATTGACACTTGGAGAAATTCGCCGGGAGCTCCCGGATTTCATGCCGCCGCAGAATTTCATTTATGTAAAAGAGGGCTCCGGCTTATATGAAATTATAAACGGGTTGGAAAAAACAGTGTAAATCAATATATCATAAGAGAGGAAGATTTTATGGAAAAGAAAATCGCAAAAGCTCTGCTGTCTATCGGTGCGGTGTTCCTCCGGCCGGAGGAGCCCTTTACCTGGGCCAGCGGCATTAAAAGCCCTATCTACTGTGACAACCGCCTTACCCTTACGGCGCCCGCCGTGCGCACGCAGATTGAGGAGGGACTCGCCGAGGTGATAAAGGCCAACTATCCCGACGTTGAGGTGCTCATGGGTACCAGCACCGCCGGCATCGCTCACGCGGCCATCACCGCCCACCTTATGGACCTGCCCATGGGCTATGTCCGCAGCGGCGCCAAGGACCACGGCCGCACAAATCAGATAGAGGGCAAACTGGAGCCCGGCCAGAAGGTCGTTGTTGTCGAGGACCTTATCTCCACCGGCGGCAGCGTCCTTGAAGTGGTCAAGGTGCTCCGCGAGGCCGGAGCCCAGGTGCTCGGCATCGCCAGCATTTTTACCTACGGCATGAAAAAGGGTATCGAACGCCTTGCCGAAGCCAATGTAAAGAACGTCAGCCTGTCCAATATCGATGCGGTCGTTGAGGTGGCGGCGGCCGACGGATATATCAAGGCCGAAGACGGCGCTAAAATACTTAAATTCCGCGACAATCCCAGCGACGAAAGCTGGATAAAATAGCCTGATTAAGCACGGGAAGCTAACCCCGTGAAATAGCGCGCAAAGCCCCCCCTGCGGGCTTTGCGCACTATTGCTTTAATAATGGAAGCCCGCCGTAAATAACGGATTTTATCGCTTCTTACGTTCTTTTTTCTGGCAAAACACTTTTCCGTCGTCGGTTACGTTCAGATAAAAAACCTCCTCGGGGGCGAGGCTGCGCTCTTTTAATATTCCGTCGAGCTGCTTCCTCGACATTCCGGCGGCATTAAGGCCGCTTTCCCTTATTTTGCCGTCGGCAATCAATGTGTGCGGCAGATGCGTCTGGGTGGGGCTAAGGTTCATGTCCTCACAGGTGAGGGGGCGGCTCTGCTCCTTTGGTATGACGGATATCTGGCCGTTGGTCTCCAGCATGGCGGTATCGACCTCGGTTATCTGACTGTAGCCCATGAGCCTAAGCTGCTCCAGCAGGTCGTCCAAGCTTAGCCGCAAACGGCGCAGAACGCCGGTCTGTATTTGGCCGTTTTTGATGACGATGGTGGGCCGGCCCGTAATAATGGTGCGGCAGATTTCGCTTTTGAGCACCAGCATTGACAGCAGGAACTCCGCCGCCACAAGAGTTATTATGGGCACCATTCCGTCCCAAATGGGCTGGCGACTGTCCTCGATGGGAATTGCCGCCAGGTCGCTTATCATTATGGCCACTACCAGCTCCGAGGGCTGAAGCTCTCCCAACTGGCGCTTGCCCATGACGCGCAAAGCTGCAATGACCAGAAAATACAATATCAGCGTCCTAAAAAATAAAGTCCACATAGGCCCGTACCTTTCTCTTGACAATTACGTTTTTTTTATATACAATAATAATATAACCAAAAAACAAAGTTTTAACAGAGAAAGGAGGCGGCGCCATGGCCTTTTTGCCTGTATCGAGGGCCGAAATGGAACAGCGTGGCTGGGATTGGTATGATTTTTTGTTTATTTCCGCCGACGCTTACGTGGACCATCCGTCCTTCGGCACGGCCATACTCAGCCGCCTTTTGGAAGCCGAGGGCTACCGTGTGGCCATATGCCCGCAGCCGGATGCGAGCACGCCGGAATCCCTGACCGTCTATGGCCGTCCCAGGCTGGGAGTTCTCGTCTCCGGCGGAGTGATAGACTCTATGGTGAACCACTATACCGCCGCCAAAAAGCGCCGCAGCGAGGATGTTTATTCCCCCGGCGGCCGGGCCGGGCTCCGTCCCGACAGGGCCACCATAGTTTACGGCGGCCTTGTGCGCCGGGCTTTTGGCAAGATACCGCTGATTATCGGCGGCACCGAGGCCAGTCTCCGCCGTTTCGCCCATTACGATTACTGGGGCGACAACGTCCGCCGCAGCATTATTTTTGACAGTCGGGCCGATTTGATTTCTTTCGGCATGGGCGAAAAAAGCATACTTGAAATAGCCGACGCTCTGGCGCGGGGCACGCCGGTGCGGCTGCTCACCAACATCCGCGGCACCTGCTATATAGCGGACAGGCCCCCGAAAAACGCGGTGGTTCTCCCCAGCTTTGAGGAGGTGCGGGACGACAAGACCAAATACGCCCAGGCGGCCAATATCCAGTACGCCGAACAGGACCCCGTCCGCGGCTCGGTGCTGGCTCAGAAGCATGGGGATAAATACCTTGTGCAAAACCCCATGAGCCCGCCCCTGACCCAGAGCGAAATGGACCGAATATACGCCCTGCCCTATGAACGGGCATGGCACCCCTGTTACGACGCTTTGGGCGGCATACCGGCATACAGCGAGGTCAAATTTTCTCTTACCAGCAGCCGGGGCTGCTTCGGGAGCTGCGCTTTCTGCGCAATAACCTTCCATCAGGGTCGGATAATCCAGTCTCGGTCTCATCAAAGCATAATAAACGAGGCCAGGAATTTTCTGTGGGACAAGGATTTTAAGGGCTATATCCACGATGTGGGCGGCCCCACCGCCAATTTCCGTTCGCCAGCCTGCGAAAAGCAGCTTAAAAGCGGAGCCTGCAAGGACCGCCAGTGCCTTTATCCGGACATTTGCCCCAATGCTAAGGTGGATCACGGCGACTATATAGAGCTGCTTCGGGAGCTCAGGGCGCTGCCCGGAGTGAAAAAAGTCTTTGTCCGTAGCGGAATACGCTACGATTACTGCATCGCCGACAAAGACGATTCTTTCATGCGGGAGCTTTGCGCCTACCACGTCAGCGGCCAGCTCAAGGTGGCGCCGGAGCACATAAGCGACAATGTGCTGCGGTATATGGGCAAGCCGGGCGTAAAGGTTTACGACAGGTTCAAGGACAAGTTTTACGAAATAAACCGGGAGCTTGGCAAGGAACAGTACCTCGTGCCGTATTTGATGAGCAGCCACCCGGGCAGCACTATAAACGACGCCGTTGAATTGGCTTTATATTTGAAGAAAAATCACATTCACCCCGAGCAGGTGCAGGATTTTTACCCCACGCCGGGAACTCTCAGCACCGCCATGTTTTATACCGGGCTTGACCCGCGTACCATGCGGCGGGTCTACGTGCCGCGCAGCCCCAAAGAAAAGGCCATGCAGCGGGCGCTGCTCCAATGGTCCCTGCCCGGAAACTATGATATCGTGCGGGAGGCCCTTATCAAGGCTGGCCGCCGCGACTTGATAGGCTTTGGCGAGAACTGCCTTATCAGGCCAAAAATAAACCGAGAAAACGAAAGGAGAAATAAAAATGGCAGCACAAATTCTGGACGGAAAGGCCCTGTCGGCCAAAATAAAGGAGGGCCTCCGCGCCGAGGCCGAGGCTCTGGCAGCAAAGGGCGTTAGGCCCGGCCTGGCGGTTATAATAGTAGGCGACGACCCGGCCAGCCGGGTGTATGTTAACAACAAAAAAAAGGCCTGTGAGGCCTGTTCCATAATGAGCGAAGAATACGCCCTCCCGGCCGAGACCGGCGAGGAGGAGCTTCTGGCTCTGATAGACGCCCTCAACAAGCGGGAGGATATACACGGCATCCTTGTCCAGCTCCCGCTGCCAAAGCACATTGACAGTGAAAAGGTGCTGCTGGCCATAGATTACCGCAAAGACGTGGACGCTTTCCACCCGATAAACGTGGGCAAAATAATGATAGGCAGCTTTGACTTCCTCCCCTGCACACCGGCGGGCGTTATGGAGCTTATAAAGCTCACCGGCATAGAGGTTGCCGGCAAGGAGTGCGTCGTTGTCGGCCGCAGCAATATTGTGGGCAAGCCCCAGGCCATGCTGCTGCTGCATCAGAACGGCACCGTCACCATCTGCCACAGCAAGACCAAAAACCTGGC
>CANRHW010000150.1 GCA_947630525.1 uncultured Clostridia bacterium
CGGCGTCGGGGCAAAGCCCGTCTTTGCTCCGACGCTTTTTCTTACGAAAAAGGTTGTCGCACGAGGGCTTGCCCCTCCTTTTTTCGCAAAAGGTCACGCTGCGCTCCAGCTATTCGGGCGGTTAAGCCGCCCTCATAACGCCTCCGCTTGCTACCAACCTTTTGCGAGCTGGGGCCCCATGAACAATGAAGATGGCTTGAAAGAGAGTTTCCTTTCGATAGAAAGTATAACATCCCGGGTACGCGCCCCGGGATGTTATACTTTTATCGTGACTCGGTTACTCGACGTTTATTTTAAACGTTTTATCTACCAAAGCGGGGCCGCTGCCATAGGTCATGACTCTTATCTCCACAGATTGGCCGGCATACGGCGTCAGGTCAATGCCTACGGTGTATGGTATGCCATAGGCTTCGGCGGCCTTTTGCCCGTTGACAAAATACAGAACTCCACTGTATTCTCCCGCGGGAGAGGTGATAAAGCTGCAAAGCTCCACATATTTTGCCGGGAGGGTCGCATTCTGGAACAGCTCGTAATAATACTGGTCGGTAGTCTCGTCCCACCTTGTTATATAGCGGTCGGAGGAATTTATGCCCTGTTTGTAAGCCTCAAGCAGCACGGGATTTTTAGATAGCATAAATCTGCGGTAATAAGTGCCGGGAGTGGGGCCGGCCTCGTCATTGTCATAGAGCACCACCATTTTGAGGTTGGGGTACTTTATGGGCAGATAGGTGTAATATTCGACCATTTGGGCGGCGGAAAAATCCGTCACGTCCGCTCCGTCGATTATACTGTGATAGTTGCAGCCGCCCTCGGCAATGATTATGGGCTTGCGGTCGCCGTAACGCTCATAAACTCCGTCAAGAATGTTTATCCAATGATCCCGGTCCTTGCCCTCGCCCAGCACGTCTCCTTCGCCGCTGAACTCTTCATATACGCTTAGACCCACGTAGTCAACATACTCGTCGCCCGGATAATAGCTGTCAATGTTGTTCTGCGGGAAAAAGTTGGGAGCCCACACTATGCCCACGGAGGGCGCATATTCCCTAAATACATTGGCCACTGTGCGGAAGGTCTGGATATATTTGTCATAGTCCTCGGTGTACCAATAGGTGGAGACCTCGTTCATCTCATTGGCAAATCTTAAAAGGAACTGACAGTCGCTTTCCTCCATGTATTTGGCCATGTTGATAAGGTAGTTATCGGCTTTTACTTTGTCGAGGCCGCTCACCGGCTGGAGGCCTATCTCAATAATGCAGTTCTTTTCGGCGGCTTCGCGAAAATGACTGGCGTAGCCTGAAATGTCCGAACCATAGGGCATATAAAGGAGATAAACTCCGTGCTCCTTACCCGTAAGCTTGGGAAATCCGTCAAAGTACAGCTCCCCGTGGGGATTGCTTGCGCCCGTGTCGCTTTCGGCATATGCTCCAAGCAGCAGACCGCTTTCCGGTTCAAGGGGAGCGCCAAAGTACTTCGTTCTGTTGTACGCGGGGTCATTTGTCTTAAAGTACAAATTCAAGCCGGTTTCCATTGTGTCGGCCAGATTGGCAAAATGCAGGGCGGTTTGCTCCTGCTCCGGATCCTGGGCCCAGTATTCGGAGCTGTGTGCAAAGCAGAGGGAAGCATGGTGATATTCACCCAGCATGGAATAACATTCACCCAGATGTTGGAAAAGTATAGCGGCGTTTACAGGGCCCTCGTCCAAAAACCTGGAACCAAGCTCGGTATAGGCGCTCACGGCCCCGCTGTAGTTCCCCGCCGCTTGGAGGCCGGTAGCCTCTTCCCAGGCGGCCCAGAGGTTGCCGCTCATTTTTGGACGGTTTTCAATGCCGTATATGAACATTTTGTCCTCGTCCTCAACGGTCACTGTGGAGGTGGCTCCGTCCCAGCCTACGTTGGCGCCCAAAGCCTCCATAACTATGCGTATGGGCAGATAGGTGCGGTCGTTGATAACGCGGGCAGGAGCGTCGTTTTTTATCTTTTCACCGTTGCGGTAAATAAAGCTCTCTCCGATAGGCACCCTTACCGTCACTCCGTCTTTCACCAGAACGGCCTCGGGCACGTCGCCGTTATAGCTGACCTGAGCGCCATAGGCTTCGGCGGCGGCTCTCAGCGGAACAAAGGTTCGGCCGCCCTCTTCAAAGGGTATCCCGTCGCTTTGAGTAAAGCTGACGGTCGTGCCGTTGACGGCAATTTTGATTTCAGCGGCGTCCGCGCACACCGGCAGACTCGCTGACAGGATGAACGCCGCCATTACTATGGCAAGCTTTTTTAATAAGTAACGGTTCCTCATAATAAATCCCCTCCCGGATATCACTTGTTTTTAAATATTATTTTGCAGAAAATATAATTCAAAATCACAACTATTACATTGGAGATAATTTTCCAGAGCATGGAGTTAAAACCCATTACGTCCACCGCCAGGAACATTATGCCAACGTCCAGCGCACCGGTGAGCGCCCGGCTGGCGAAGAAGCCGCCCATTTCCCTCGCTAATCCGCCCAATGAAAAATCTCGGCTTTCAAAAACAAACAGCTTGTTGGTCACAAAGGCGAACAGCACCGATACCGCCCAGGCGATGGCCGTTGAGGGCACGTTCGGCACGCCAAGCCGGCCGCAGATGAAGTATGCCCCCGCGTTCACAGCGGTGGTCAGTACGCCGAAAATCAGATACATGATCACCGTTTTGTCGAGCCTGGGTATCTTCATTACATCACCTTCTTGGCGTCGGGGTCGTTGGTATCGGCAATTATGTAGTGGGGGCGTCCCTTTACTTCAAGGTAGGTTTTGGCCAAATACTGGCCGATTATTCCCATACAGAAAAGCTGTATGCCGCCGATAAAGGTTATCAGACAGGCCAGAGATGCCCAGCCCGCCACAGGGTCGCCGAAGATAAGCTTGCGCAGCACCAGGAACACCACAAAAAGCAATGAAAGTACGGTGAGCGCTATACCGCCGAAAGATGCTACGGACAGAGGCATCTGAGAAAAGCTGACAATGCCGTCGATGGAGTACAGCAGCAGCTTCCAGAAATTCCACTTGGTCTCGCCGGCGGCGCGTTCGACGTTTTTATAGGGCAGCCAGTAGGTGCGGAACCCCACCCAGCCGTATATGCCCTTGGAAAAGCGGTTGTATTCTCCCATTTTTACAATCGCGTCGGCCATGGACCGCTTCATAAGTCTGAAGTCGCGGGCGCCGTCAACTATCTCTATGTCTGTTATCTTGTTGATGACCTTGTAGAACATCCGCGCAAAGAAAGACCGCACCGGCGGTTCGCCGCGGCGGGTCACGCGCCGGGTGGCAACGCTGTCCCACTGGCCGCTTTCAAGTATTTTTACCATTTTTGGCAGCAGCGAGGGCGGGTCCTGCATATCCGCGTCCATCACGGCCACAAGGCTGCCCGACGCATTGCAAAAACCGGCGTACATGGCGGCTTCTTTCCCGAAATTGCGGGAAAACGATAGGTATTTGACCCTTGGGTCTCTCACTGCAAAGGATTTGACAATCTTAAGCGTGTCGTCTTTCGAGCCGTCATCCACGAACAGCATTTCCAGCTCATAGCCCGGCAGCTCTCTCGACACCCTGTCTATTTCATTGTAGAGTATTGTGACGCTCTGTTCCTCGTTATAGCAGGGTATTATCAGACTCATTTTTTCCATATTACTCACCTCAATCGGTAAATACTATATATTTGCCGTAAATCGGCTCCGTCAGGGTCCAGTCGGCCACCAGCGGATACTGGGCAAAGCTGAACACGTCGGATTTAGGTACATCAAAGGTCGCCCTCGGGTAATAGAGAATTTCCTCCTCAGAGAACTTTATTTCGTCCAGAACCTCGCCGATGGAACTATTGTAGCTGCTCCTGTAGTCCGCCATATCCATCGAAGCGCCCGTCATCAGCAGGGCCGCCGCAACGCCCGCAACAGTGATAAAGCGGCGCGGCGGGCCAATCAGTTCAAGTATATGAGCCGTCCCCAGGCCGACGCAGGCCAGGGTCACAAGGTATGCCGGTAAAATCAGTCTGAGCACCGTCCCGGCAAGTATCTGGGTCATGGC
>CANRHW010000151.1 GCA_947630525.1 uncultured Clostridia bacterium
CTGAGTTTTATGCGAGGGTAGTGAGGTCCAACGGCGATATTTTGTAAGTGCCGTGGAAAATCAGTGGCGGCCCTGCGGCCCTGCGCAAGGCTGACAAGAGAATTGTAAACCCACGTTTCGATATATGGTTTACATATCGGCCAATTACCCGTATTTACGTTGCTGCGGTTTACAATTTTTCGTCAACAAATATTGACATGTCCTCCTGATTAAGTTATACTGTTAATAAAGACTTTTTTGGAGGACAACAATATGAAAAAATTTGCAACAAAAGATATTATCGTCTGTGCGCTCATGGCGGCCGTAATGTGCGTCTGCTCCATGTTCACCATCCCTACGGGGCTTATCTCAATAACGCTCAGCGTGTTCGGCGTGCTGATTTCGGCCGTAATTTTGGGTTGGAGGCGCGCCGCCGCCGCCACGGCGGTATTCATACTGCTGGGGGCCGTCGGGCTGCCGGTGTTCAGCGGCATGAGGGGCGGTTTTGCCATGCTGACCGGCCCCACCGGCGGGTACATTTGGTCATACATACCCATGGCCGTAATTACCGGGCTGGCCTCGGACAAGGCTTCCGGCAAAGCGCGTCTGCCAATTATTATTGCGGCCTGCTTTTTAAGCGCGGCCCTTTGCGACGCAATGGGGGCGGCGCAGTACAAGTTCGTTATGGACACGAGCCTTGCCGTCGCCTTTGGGGCCTGCTTTGCGCCGTTCGTTTTGTTGGACTGCGCCAAGGGCCTCGCGGCCGCTTTCATTGGCGCAAAAATCAGAAAAATACTGCGGCTGTAAAGCCGGAAAGGATATGCCTATGAAATTCATATCATGGAACGTCAACGGCCTCCGGGCCTGCATGAACAAGGGCTTTGAGGAGTTTTTCAAAAGCTCCGGGGCGGACTTTTTCTGCATACAGGAGACCAAGCTCCAGGCGGGGCAGATAGACTTCGCCCCCGAGGGCTATTACAGCTATTGGAATTACGCCGAAAAAAAGGGCTACAGCGGTACGGCCATTTTCACAAAATATGCGCCCAAAAGCGTCGCCTACGGCATAGGCGTTGAAGAGCACGACCACGAAGGCCGGGTAATAACCCTTGAATATGAGAATTTTTATGTGGTCACGGTCTATACCCCCAACGCCCAGGACGAGCTCAAACGCCTGGATTACCGCATGCGGTGGGAGGATGATTTTCTCAGCTATTTAAAGGGCCTTAACGCGAAAAAGCAGGTGCTGTTCGCCGGCGACCTTAATGTGGCTCACAAGGAGATAGATTTAAAAAATCCTAAAACCAACCGGCGCAACCCGGGCTTTACCGACGAGGAGAGGGGCAAGTTCACCGCCGTGACGGAAAACGGCTTCAAGGACACCTTCCGTTCTCTATACCCGGATTTGGAAAACGCCTATTCCTGGTGGTCGTATAGGTTTAAGGCCCGGGAAAAGAACGTGGGCTGGCGTATAGACTATTGGTGCGTGTCCGAAAATATGCCCATCGTCGACGCCTTAATCTACAGCGACGTCTACGGCAGCGATCATTGCCCCGTGGGCCTTATCGTGGATGAAAAGGAGGCCGGTCTCCTTGTATGAGCTCACCGACCCTCGAATAATAAAAGACCTCTGCGCCAGGTTTGGCTTTACTTTTTCCAAAAGCATGGGCCAGAACTTCATTACCGACCCATCGGTGCTGATGAAGATAGCGGCCCGGGCCACGGATGGGGCGGAGGGCGTTATTGAGATAGGCCCGGGCTTCGGCAGTCTTACCGCCGCTCTGGCCTTAAAGGCGGAGAGGGTGACGGCTATCGAGCTTGACCGCCGCCTTGAACCGGTTTTAAGGGAAACCCTGGCCGGCTTTGACAATATCGATATCATTTGGCAGGACTGCCTCAAGGTGGATATGCGCCGGCTGTTGAATGACAGCTTTGCCGGTATGAACGTCAGCGTGGCCGCCAATCTGCCTTACTATATAACCACGCCCATACTGATGAACCTTATAGAAAACCGCTATCCCATTAAACGCATCATTGTAATGGTGCAAAAGGAAGTGGCCCAGCGGCTCTGCGCATCTCCCGGCGGCAAGGATTACGGCGCCGTTACCCTGACAGCGCAGTACTATACCAGGCCCGAAATCGTGGAGATAGTCCCAGCCTCCAGCTTTATCCCCGCGCCCAAGGTGGACAGCGCGGTCATATCCCTCGAACTGCGGGAGGAACCGGCCGTAAAACCGAAGAGCGAGGAGCTTTTCTTCTCCCTTATAAAGGCCGCATTCTCTCAGCGGCGCAAGACCCTTGTGAACAGCCTTGCGAGCAGCGGCAAATTTGGCGCAAAAGAAACGGTTGAACATGCGGTCTCCGCTTTGGGCAAGGATCTCCGCGTCAGAGGTGAGACACTAAGTATAGAAGAATTCTCTTTTTTGGCCGATATTTTTGTACAAAATGTAGAAATTGCAAACTAACTGTGAATTTGCAAAAAAAGTGATAGACAAATCAACATTTTTGGTGTATAATGTTAGTCGGTTAAAATTGGTTTTATTTTATATCACCATGAAAGGAGATTTGTCATGACAACAAATCAGAAGGTATTGACCTGGCTTGAAGAAATGAAAGCCCTCACTCAGCCGGACAACGTGGTCTGGATTGACGGGAGCGAGGCGCAGCTCAACGCTCTTCGCGAGGAGGCCGTTTCTACAGGCGAACTTATTAAGCTTAACGAGGAGAAGCTCCCCGGCTGCTATCTGCACCGCACCGCGGAAAACGACGTAGCCCGTGTGGAGGACCGCACCTTTATATGCACTACCAAGCGCGAGGACGCCGGCCCTACCAACAACTGGATGGCTCCCGCCGAAATGTACGCTATGCTTAAGGAAATATACAACGGTTCCATGAAAGGGCGCACAATGTATGTTGTTCCCTATATCATGGGCCCTGCCGGTTCCCCTTTCAGCAAGGTGGGTATCGAGCTTACCGACAGCATCTACGTTGTGCTCAACATGAATATTATGACCCGCATGGGCCAGATCGCCCTTGACGAGCTGGGCGACGGCGACTTTGTAAAGTGCCTTCATGCCAAGTGCGACGTTGACCCCGAAAAGAGATACATCGTTCAGTTCCCCGAGGATAATACTATCTGGAGCTGCAACAGCGCCTACGGCGGTAACGTGCTGCTGGGCAAAAAATGCTTTGCCCTGCGCATCGCCTCCTATATGGGCTACAAGGAGGGTTGGATGGCTGAGCACATGCTCATCCTTGGCCTGACCAATCCCGCCGGTGAAAAGAAGTACGTGGCCGCGGCTTTCCCCTCCGCCTGCGGAAAGACCAATCTGGCCATGCTCATTCCTCCCGAGGTGCTCGGCGATTACAAGATTGAGACCGTCGGCGACGACATCGCATGGATACGCATTGGCGAGGATGGCCGTCTCTGGGCCATCAATCCCGAGGCCGGCTTCTTCGGCGTGGCTCCCGGCACCAGTGAAAAGACCAACTACAACGCTCTCGAAGCTACCAAGAAAAACACTATCTTTACCAACGTTGCTCTCTGCGACGACGGCACTGTTTGGTGGGAGGGCCTTACCAAGGAGGCTCCCGCTCACTGCATCGACTGGCTGGGCAAGGAATGGACTCCCGAAAGCGGCACCAAGGCCGCTCACCCCAACAGCCGCTTCACCGCTCCCGCTGTTAACTGCCCCTGCATCAGCCCCGAGTTTGAGGCTCCCAAGGGCGTTCCGCTGAGCGCTATCATCTTCGGCGGCCGTCGCGCCAAGTCCGCTCCGCTGGTATATCAGTCCTTTGACTGGAACCACGGCGTGTTCGTAGGCGCTACCATGGCGTCCGAGACCACAGCCGCCGCTACCGGCGCCACCGGCGTGGTGCGCCGCGACCCCATGGCCATGCGTCCTTTCTGCGGCTATAATATGGGCGATTATTTCCAGCATTGGATCGATATGGGCCATAAGCCCGAGCTCACCAATCCTCCCAAGATATTCCATGTAAACTGGTTCCGCCGGGATGACGAGGGCAACTTTATGTGGCCCGGCTTTGGCGACAACATGAGAGTGCTCAACTGGAT
>CANRHW010000152.1 GCA_947630525.1 uncultured Clostridia bacterium
AGCTCGACCGCCCTCACGCCCTCGGTAACATTGCCAAGGTCCTGCGAGGGGGAGGAGATCGGTATTTCTAAATACTGCTCCGCCCAAACGGAGACGGGCGCCTTGTCGTCGATACGGTACTGAGCCGTACCGTCCGCCCCGGCGTCAACATAGTTGGTGCCGGTGGTCACGGCTATGGCCTCGCCGCCCCGGTACAGAGTGTAGCTTTCGGCCCCGGTCATGTTCCAGGACAGGTACACCCCGCCGTCGGTCTTGACCGCGACAAGGCCCCCGGCGTCGGCCGCCAGTGCCGGCAAGGCCAGCGCCATGGCAAGCGCCAGCAGCGCCGCCGCAAATGTTAAAAACTTTTTCATTTTTACCCTTCCCTTCCGTGGTTTTATCTGATTTATACCGTCATATATTTTCAGCGGCTCACCAAAAAATGCCGCTTTGCCAACCAATAGACCGACCCGTCATTTATCGCATTCGCCGCCCCAGTAACGGGTGTTGTTGTACAGCCGCTTTGGCTGCGGCAGCGGAGCGGCGGCCTTTTTATCAAGATCAACCGGCACGGCGGAATAGATCGCCGCTTCGGTTTGAGAATAAACTATAAGTTGGTTTGCGCCGGAACCCACAAGGTCGCCCCAGAGAACATAGCCGTCAAAGGGGAACTCAAAAACCGTGTTCAGAAAACCGTCATACACGGCGTTGGGCAGCCCGCCCCGGCGGTAAGCCAAAATATTGTCGGTCCCACGGCCGTCAAGATTGCTTATTACCGTACAAACGCTGCTCCAGCCCGGCACCGTTCGGTGTTCCTTGTACAAGGACTCGCCTTTGGAGCTGACAATAAATATACCGTCCAGTCCCGGGTTGCCCCGGTCAATGCGGTCAAGGCCGCAAATTTCAAGTCCGGGCAGCTCCGGCCGGAGGTTACCGATGGCCACGTTTTGAGATTCGACCGTGTCGGAAAACCGCCACAGCAGCCGGCCGTCATTCGTGTAGGCGGTGATATCGTCGCCGCCTATGACGGCTTCGGGCTTGCCGTCAGAATTGATATCTCCTATCCATATGCAGTCGGCGTGATCTTTCATATCTACGGTCCAAAGGGGGTTCCCTCTGCCGTCAAGTACGGTGTAACCAGCTATGAGCTCCTCGGCCCCGTCGCCGTTCAGGTCGTGGGGCCAGGGATAGTGGCCCACATTGCCCTCGTGAGTCCACATTACATTCAAATCACGGTCAAAGGCCCATATTTTTTCATACCTGTTTTTCACGATTATATTCTGCGGCCTGCCCAAGCCCTCCAAATCGGCTATGATTATGCAGTCGTGGGCGTGAGGGTCGGGCAATGGCCGGGCGGTTTTGAGCTGCCCGGTCTTTCCGTCATAAAACCGCAGTTCATCGTCCATGGCGCAAATAAATTCCAAATTGCCGTCCCCGTCAATATCATATATCTGGGCGGGGATATCGCTGCCGCTCGGAGCGGCTTCGGGGTCGGGCGAACCTATTCGCCACAGGATGTTGCCGTCCAGGTCATAGGCCGTGGCGCAGTTGACGCTGTGGGGCCAGTAACGGTCGTCAAAGCCCGAGTCGGGCTGGACCATGATTATCTCCATACGTCCGTCGCCGTTGACGTCGCCCAGCCACATACGGCAATAGCGGCCCGCCGCCGAAATGTCGATCTTGCGTATTTCTTTAAGCTCCATAAGCCACCTCATACACAGCGAGCAAAACTATCCCTATGCCGTGGGCGTCGTTATCCCTCACTGTCAGTTCATATTTATAGTAGTCCGGCCTAAAGGCGAACTCCGAGCCCCGGCAAACGCCGTAAACGTTGCCGCCACCGTCGGTGCAGTTTTCAATTATTGAATTTACCGCCCGGCGGGCCCTGTCAGCGTATTCGCCGTCAAGCAAGCCCAGCCTTACGCCCCGCATAAAGGCGCAGGCGAACATGGCCGTACAGCTGGTTTCAAGATAGGCGTCCGGGTCGTCGAGCACTTGGCGCCATCTGCCGTCGTCGCTTTGGCGGGCCGCGTATCCGGCGCAAAGCTCTTTGAAAAAGCCATCCATTTCATTCCTCTCCGGCCAGTCCTTAGGCATTGCCATGAGCAGTTCGCTGAGGGAGAAAACCGTCCAGCCGTTGCCCCTGCCCCACGGGATACCGTTCCGCAGTCCGTGACGCAGGTCGTAGACGTGGCTCATGAGCCGTCTGTCCTCCATGTAAAGCAGCTTTTTATACTGCCTGAACTGATTTGCGGCGTCGGCCAGATATTTATTTTCCCCGGTTATCCTGTACCTTCGGCAGAGGAAGGGCACGCTCATGTACAAATCGTCCAGCCACACGGTTTCATTGTGAAAGCTGTGGAGCTGATTTTTTCGGTAAAAGGCCCCGCCTTCAAGCCTCGGCTGACAAGCTTCAATGTAGTCGGAAATGAACTCGCAGATTTTTTCAGTGCCCTCAAGGCCAAGGGACAGCGCGGTCTCCTCCGCCAACGCTCCGAAGGCTCCGCAGTCGTCAAGGCTGTCGATGCTGCAAAGCAGGTTGTGGAGGCTTGCCGCGCCGCCGTGGGCCTTTTTGTCCCAGAGGGCGTAATCAAAGGTCTCAACGCACCGCCGGACGTGTGCGGCAACATAGGCCTTGATATCCCCGTCGTCGAGCAGCTGGCCCAGCCTCAGCAGACCGTAGAGGGTGACGCCCAGGGGATAGTTCCAGCGGCCAAAGCTGCCGGGGCCGTAATATGGGCGCAGCCACGTATCCTTTTCTTTGAACCGCCAGAAAGTGCCCTCTACCGGCTCGGTAAAGCTCAGATTTTCGTGTTCTTCCCTTAGTGGCCATAGTCCTATCCACGCTCCGTGACCCGTAATACCGAAAATATTTTTATACTCCCCGTCCTGAGGGAAACTCACGGTATCCTTCCGCACGAACACCGGCCCGCCGCCGTCCAAAGCCGCAAAAAGCGCGTATTCGCCCGGCCGCAGCTTTTCATCCTCCGTTTCGCTCACCGGCAGCCATGGGCCGTCATTCAGCCTGTATTGGCAACCCTCGGTCTCCGGGTCGTCGAGCCGCATGAAAATATAGTCCCACTTGCCCAGCCAGGTACCAAATATACAGCCGAAGCCCAGCGGAGTTTTTGTCAGCTCCAGTTCCAAGAGGTTCCGGCCCTTATTCATATGTATTTCCACCCGGTTGTCAAGGTGGTTATTGCGTTCGGTAAAAATATTTGAACGAAAGACCTCCGCCCCGTTGACGCTAAGCCGCACCGGGCCGAAAAGCGTCACGGTAAGCCCTATATTCCCCTCGTCCTCGGCCATATACAGACAGCGGACAAAGGCCCTGTCCCCCATTTTAGCATTTGGGAAAAAAGCGTCCATATCCGCCCGGTAGCGGTAATCCGGCCCGCGGCGGATGCCGCCGTCATAAAAAGCCCTCATTTTCAGCGGCGCCGGCGGATTATCGGCCATGAACCTGCGGGCAATGGCTACTGCCCGTTCAATAATGTCCATAAACTATCCCACCGCCTTTTGTTCAAAATATTATTTTTTTAATCTCAACCGCGTTATACCGTCTATTTATTTGCGCTATCCGCGGCCTCCGGCAAAGCGTCGGCGGGGGCGGCGTTTTCCGCCGTCTTTGCCCCCTCGGCCTCTTTATTTTTATGGTACTTCCACTGTACGATAAACCCGGCTACAGTGAAAGGTACCGATATCAACGTCAGCAGCGAGCGGCCGCCGACAACCGAGGTCAGCGCCATACCTATCTCCAGTCCGCCGGATATGGAGGTTTCGGCTATAAGGAAAACCTTTCTAAGCAGCAAAGACAAAACGCCGAACAAAATTGCCGCGGCCAGACCTATGAACAGGCAGACGTTAAACTCCATTTTTCCGACAAGTCCAATGACGACGCCCACCAGCAAGCCTATGCCAAATCCACGGAAAAACGAGGCCACAAAATACAGTTTGACGGCGAAAAGCGCCACAAGCACGCAGGCCGCAAGGCCTATCAGCGCCACATATACCTTGGCTGTGGCCAAAGTCGCGATAACCGTGATAAAA
>CANRHW010000153.1 GCA_947630525.1 uncultured Clostridia bacterium
TTGCCGTCTATGGTCACCCGGCCCCCCACCGTCTCCAAAGCGTAGGCAATCTCGTCCGCCGCCGGCACCCGGTAGGCTCCGCCGTAAAAGCCCCACAAGTCCATTATCGGGGCCACCGTCATGTCAAAGGCGCCGCCGGTCAGCGCGCGGACCTCCTCGCCCTTTTTTAAGAGGGCGGCAACGTCGGGAGACAGCTCGGGCGACTCTCCGGCGTTAAGGGCGAAAATCTCGCTGCCCTCGCTGCGGCGGTCAAACAGGGCGTCGAGCCGGTATATTTCGGTTTTCGCGGCCTCCAGGGCCGCCTCGGCCCCGCCGCCGCAGGCGGTCAAATCCATTACGGTGTCCATTGCAAAGACCGTGTCGGTCCGGGCAGCTTCGCCGCCGCAGCCGGTGAGGGCCAAAACCGCAGCCAGGAGCAGTATATTTAGCCGTTTCATATCATTCCACCTTCGGATGTATTCTTGACGTGAGCAGCTGGGCCGCAAGGCCGGTAAAGGCCCCGGTGAGTACGCCGGAAATTAGCAGCGCCGGCAAATAGGCCAACACGCCCAGGGAGCCCGTCAAGGCCGCGGCCACGATTATCTGGCCAAGGTTGTGGAATATGGCCCCGAACACGCTGACCACCCACAGCCGCTGCCGGCCAAGCAGCTTGAGGGCCGCGCACATGGCGGCAAAGCACAGCAGCCCCCCGGCCATGCTGTACAAAAAGCTCACTGCCTGGCCGGTAAAGACGCTGCCCAGTATGACCCGCAGTATCAGCAGCGTCAAGGCCTCGCCCCGGCCCAGCCAGACCAGTGCCGCAAGAGTGACCACGTTTGCCAGCCCCAGCTTTACCCCGGCGATGGGCACCGGCGGCGGAATACGAGCCTCCACCATGAACACGGTCAGGGCGATGGCCAGCAGCATTGCCATAAAGGTGAGTTTTTTTGTTTTCACGGCCTCACCTCCCGGTCGCGGCGTCAATATCGCCGCCGTTAAATTCTATCGCAAGCTTATGGGGCAGACAGACGATGGGCACGCCGCCGGAAACGTAGCCCCGGCGAACGCAGAGCTTGTCCGGGCAGTCGGCCTCGGTTATTGCAATTTTGCCGTTTTTCACGGAAATATGATTATGTCCGCCGCCTTCAAGCTCCACGTCGAACTCCGTATCCACGGCCAGATTAAGGGTGCGCACCGCCTTGCCGTCAAGAGTGACCGTAGCGGCGGACGCGCCGAGGCGGCCCATTAAAAGCATGGCCCCCGCGCACACAAGGCACAGGGCCCCGAATATTATTATCCATCTGATATGTGTCTTCACAATATCACTCTTTTTTTGAAAAAATAAAAAAAACTGTTGCAAAATGAAAAACCATGTGCTATAATAAAGCAAGAGTTTTAAACGGGCTTGTAGCTCAGCTGGGAGAGCGTTCGGTTCGCATCCGAGAGGTCGAGGGTTCGAATCCCTTCAAGTCCACCAGCGGCGCGGCGCCGCACCCAAATCGCGTTCCGGGTACCGGGACGCGGTTTTTTTATTAAATAAATCCATACCATAATTATACCATTCCCCTTACGGTTCTGTCAACAAAAAAATGTCTTGCATACGGGCCGCACTTGTGATAAAATGTAAAAAAAGAGGAAAATATTGGCAAAGGCGGTGAAAAAATGGCTGTTATTCCGGGGAAATATGTGGACGGCGACGGCGAGGAGCTGACGGTTATCGGCGCGGCAAGGCACGGCGCCACCGGCGAACGGATGGTGATATACCGGGCCGCGGACGGCGGTATGCGGGTGCTGACCGAAGAGGAGTGGGCCGCCCTGGACTACACCTACGCCGCCGAGCTTGAACTGAAAAGCTATCTGGCCGGTGGGAGCCGTACGGAGCTGGCCAAGCGGCTTTACGATATGTTCCCCACGCGCGGCGGGGTGTACAGTCTGCATTGGCGCAGCGTTATAGGCGCGGAGGGTTACAACTACGCCTGTGAGAACCACGGCTCCGTCCCCGGCTGCCGCAGAGGCGTTGACAGCTGCAAAAACTGCCGCGCCGGCTGGCGCGCCGTCTTTTCGGAGGAAACCGCCGCCCGGCACCTGGCCGGAGAGTTGACCGCCGGTTTTTATCCGATAGCGCCGGACGGGACCTGCCGCTTTTTGGTTTTTGAACCCGGCTGCCGGGAGCGGGTGAGCGCCCTGCGGGGCGTCTGCGCGGACTATGACATACCCGCCAGCTGCGAGGTCATGGGCCGCCGAACCCGGCTGTGGATATTTTTTGCCGAGGGGATAGCCATCGGCCATCTGCGCCGTTTGGGCCGCGCCCTTGTGACGCTGGCGCTGGAACGGCTAAACGAGGCCGCTTTTGATATGTACGACCGCTTTGTGCCCTGCCGCGGCGAATTGCTGCCCGAAGATATGGGCTTTGAACTGACGCTGCCTTTCGGCAGGTACGGCAAAGACGCCGGATATTTTGCCGACGAGAGCTTTGAGCCCCTGCCCTACGGCCCTGCCGAGCTTTTTCGGGTCAAAACCGTGACAAAGGGGTACCTTTCGGACAGGCTTAGCCTTTTGGGCGAGCCGGAATCCGGGCCGCCGTGGGGCCCGGCCCGGAAAGAACCGCCGTTGCCCGAGGGCGCGAGGCTTTGCGTTCAGTTTGACGGCTGCCTTAAAATAAAAAAGGACGGCCTCCCGCCGGAAGCGCTGCGGCTGCTGCGCCGGCTGGCCTGCGTAAAAAATCACGAGCCGCCCTACGGGGAATTTGAGCCGCTCAGTCCGTCCGTAAGCGCGTGCTTCAGCGAGGACGGGCAGTTTCTGCGGCTGCCGCGGGGGCTGCGGCAGGACTTGGAGAGCCTGTCGCAAATTTCAAGGTGGGAAATGACCGTGGACGAGGCCCTGCCCGAGCATGAGCGGGTATATATGAGCCTCCGCCGGGATGCCGGCGAGGCGGCGGACCTGGCCGCAAAGGCCATGGCACAGGCCCGGGACGGGATATTGCTCGCCCCGCTGGGTTGGGGCAAGACCGCCGCCGCGGTTCGTCTGATCGAGCAAACGCGGCTGCGTACCCTGATAATAACCGCCGACGAAATGACCCGCCAGCGCTGGGTCAATAATATATTGGAATATTTCGGCATTGACGCCGAGCGTTCGTCCAGCAAGATACACGTGCGCACCGCCGGGGACCGCCGCATTAAGGATCGGTACGGACTGGTGCTGCTGGCGGATTGCAGCCGCCTGCCCATCGACGAGGAGAGCTTCGCCCGGATAAGCGGTCTGCGCCCGGCCCACATTTACGGCATAACCGCGTCCGACCGTCGCCGGGACGGCAAATGGGGCCTGATACATATGCTCTGCGGTTCGGTAGTGTATACTGGCGAGTGAGAGGGCCGTAAAAAATCACGTAGACCGTTCAAGGGCATAAAAAACAAGAAAATTCGCTCGTAAGGGCGAATTTTCTTCATTAATTCATTATTTTGTTTGTTTATGATTTAATTTTTCAGTACATAAATTTGCACTAAATTAAAAATTTCAGACAAAATGGGCCCCAGTGCCTCCAGATTACAGAGCGCGACTTTTTCCCGGCCCCACCTATCTTGTTCGGATAATTATTACCCTGACGGAGCCGCCGTTGGTCACGTCCCTATCGGCGTAAAGGGTCACGGAGACCACATTGTCCAAGGACGTGAGCTCGTCAAGGCTCAGCGCACGGAAATTCTTCGGATAGTCCCCGCCATAGGCCACGGCGCCGTCGCTCATGGGGTATACGGTATCGTCTACCTTTATACGGCCGGAGGTTTTGGCCGTCACGGCGCTGCCCGAACCCACCTTGGTCAGACTGATAAAGCCGATCTCGCCGGTCTTTGTGGGGCCGTAGCCTATGGCCTCGCCGGCGTCAAAGGAGAAAGACGTATTGCTGAGGACGGTCTCGTCGCTGCCCAGAAGCAAAGTGTAATTGCGTACCAGGCCGGACGCGGAGCCGGGAGCGGCCTCAAATTCTTTGACAACGCCGTAACG
>CANRHW010000154.1 GCA_947630525.1 uncultured Clostridia bacterium
GTGCGTTTGTCCGTTGACAGGAGCTCGGACGACAGTTCGGAATATACTATCTTTTACACCACTGACGGCAGTGTGCCAAATCTTGACAGCCTCCAGTATGATGGCCCGATAGTCATAACCGAAAATACGCATATCCGTGCCGCCGCCGCCGCCGTAGGCAAGGTGATGAGCGGAGTGCTGGAGCTCTACTATTCGGTCGACGGCGGTCCCCTCACTATTGACGCTTCGGGGCTGGAGCGCAGCAACAATCAGGTCTTTGGTTCGGTTAAGGTGGATGTCAGCGGCGTTGACGCCGCCGGTAAAAAAGTCATGGCGGCGGTCTATTGCGGTGAAACGCTCTGTCAGGCGGTGAGCTCCGTTGCCTCCGAGGGCGACGGTGTTATCGAGCTTGACGGCTTCGATATCCTTCTTGGCGACAGAGACGCGGTCAACGGCCTTGTCGTTAAGGTTTTCGTATTCGAGAATGACGGCAGCCTTGCGCCCGTGTGCGAAAATGCGGTGTCCGTAATGTAAAGAACTCCGCAAAACTAATTAAGTAAAGCTCTTTAAGAGGTTATATGCAAATTATGTGTGAGGAGATATAAGTATGGAATATAAAGCGGGCGGAATGGTGTTTGAATTCCCGGAAAAGGCGGGGGAGAGGTACGGCCTGCGGCTGCGGCCGGACGGAGCTTTGCCGGCTGCGGCGAAGCGCGACAGGATCGAAAGGCCGCCGATACAGTGTAAGGCCCTTGGCGATATTTACCCCACGTCATATCTTGGCGGCAGCTCCATGCTGGAATCCGAAACCGCCTATAGTTTTAAATTTGCGGGAGAGGAGCTTACAAAGCGGGGCGGCAGGAATGTTTTGAAGAACCGCTTCAAAACCGGCCGGGGCCTTGAAGCAAATTACATAATTGAATTTTCAGACGAGGGCAGATATATCGAGGCTTACACGGAATATACCAACCGCGCTGATGAGGATATTACCCTTGAAATGGCGTCGAGCTTCAGCATATACGGAATATCGCCTTTTAACGCCGGTGCGGCGCCGGAAACTTACATTCTCCACCGGGCGAGGAGCAAGTGGAGCCGCGAGGCACGCTTTGTCAGCGAACCGGCGGAGGACCTGCTGTTGGAGGACAGTTGGAACCACTGGCACACCAAGAGCGTACGCTTTGGCCAGATAGGTTCAATGCCGGTCAAGGATTATTTCCCGTTCGTGGCGCTGGAGGATACTAAAAATGGCCTTATCTGGGGCGTTATGATGGAATGTCAGTCCTCGTGGCAGTTGGAGGTTTTCCGTGATGACGATGCCATCGGCATTAGCGGCGGGATTGCCGACCGGGAATTTGGCCACTGGACAAAAACCCTGGCTCCCGGAGAGACTTTCGTCACGAACAAGGCTTATATTTCGGCGTGCAGGGGCGGGCTGGACGATATTGCCGACCACCTGCTGGACGCACAGCGCGACGCTCTTGACGTTCCGAAAAGCGAGGAGATTCTGCCCGTAATATTCAACGAATACTGCACCACCTGGGGCTGCCCCTCCCAGGAAAACATTTTTTCCATATTGGAGGCCATAAAGGGCCGCGGTATCGACTATTTTGTCGTGGACTGCGGCTGGTTCAAGGAGGAGGGCGTAAGCTGGGATATAAGCATGGGCGACTATATACCCTCTAAGGTTCTTTTCCCTGACGGGGTTGAAAACGTTGCGGCTAAAATCCGCTCCCTTGGAATGATTCCGGGCATATGGTTCGAGCCGGAAACCGTGGGCCGCGCGGCGGCTGCCTATGAGCTTTATACTGAGCATATGCTCAGGCGCGACGGACTGCCCCTGACTACACGTTCGCGGCGGTTCTGGAATATGAGCGATCCGTGGGTCAGGAGCTATCTTCGGGAAAGGGTAGTTGATTTTCTTAAGGAAAAGGGATTTGGCTATATAAAGATAGATTACAACGACACAATAGGCATCGGCTGCGACGGGGCCGACTCCCTTGGAGAGGGTTTGCGGCTGAATATGGCTCAGACGGCGGACTTTTTCAGGGAGCTCCGGCGCGAAATACCCGAGCTCGTCATTGAAAACTGTTCCTCCGGCGGCAACCGCCTGGAACCGGGCTTCATGTCCCTTTGCTCCATGGCATCTTTTTCCGACGCTCACGAGTGTGTGGAGATACCGATAATCGCCGCCCAGCTCCAAAGGCTGATACTGCCCCGCCAGTCGCAGATATGGTGCGTTATACGCCGGAATGACAGTCTGCGCCGCATTGCATATTCCCTGGCGGCAACGTTCATGGGCCGGCTCTGCCTAAGCGGCGACGTCACGGGTCTTTCGCCGGAGCAATGGGCCGTTATCTACAGGGGCATCGCCTTCTATAAGCAGGCGGCCCCCGTAATTAAAGATGGGAGCAGCGCGCTCATATCCAATCGGGGATTGAGCGACCGGCACCCCCGTGGTTGGCAGGCTTCGGTACGCACCGGCAAAAACGGCGATGTGCTTGTTGTTGCGCACAGCTTTGCCCAGCCCTCCGAGTTCGGCGAGATAGACGTGCCGGCGGGTCTTCGCATAAAGGCGGCCTTTGCCGAAAACACGGAGGATATCTCCGTTTCGGACGGCAGGCTCCGCATAAGGTTCGGCGAATTATCCGGCTATGGCGTTTTGCTGGGAAAATAGTATATGGGCCGTAAAAAACGTTCGTAATTCAAGTGTATAAAAAAGAGAAAATCCGCTCGTAAGGGCGAATTTTCTCTTTTAACATCATATTTTTGTCTTAAATTAATCCTTATTTGCTTTTGGATTCCTTTTTGTTGCTTGGGCAGTCCTTGTTTGAGCAGACAGTGACGCTGCCCTTTTTCACGTATTTTCGCGTCATAATGCTTCCGCAGATGGGGCAGGGCGTTTTGGTCGGTTCGTCCCACAGGTAAAAATCGCACTTCGGTGCATTTTCACAGGCGAAATATTTTTTCCCCTTTTGGCTCTTCTTTTCCACTATCCTGCCGCCGCATTTGGGGCATTTAACGCCGGTGTCCTTGAGTATGGGCTTGGCGTTGCGGCATTCCGGGAAGCCCGGGCACGCGAGGAATTTGCCGTAACGGCCCATTTTTATTACCATGCGTCGGCCGCATTTTTCGCAAATCTCATCGCTTTCCTCATCCTTGACCTTGACCTTTTCGATAGTGGCCTTGGCGTTTTCGAGAGTTTTTTCAAAGGGGCCGTAAAAATCCGAAACCACCTTTACCCAGTCGATGTCGCCCTCTTCAATTTCGTCAAGCTGTTTTTCCATGTTTGCGGTGAAGTCCACGTCCACCAAATCCTTGAAGTTTTCGGCCATAAGGTCGGTAACGATAAAACCGAGCTCAGTCGGCTTTAGCAGCTTCTTTTCCCGGGTGACATAGTCTCTGCTGATTATGGTGCTTATGGTTTGCGCATATGTGCTGGGGCGGCCTATCCCGTTTTCTTTCATTGCTTTTGCCAGCGACCCCTCGGTGTATCGGGACGGGGGTTCGGTAAAATGCTGGTCGGGAGTGACCGTCTCCGCCTTTAGCTTTGCGCCGGCTTCAAGAGATATGAGCCTGCGCCCTTTTTTTACGTCGTCGCCCTCGTCCTCGCCGTCCTCGCCGTAAACCGCCGTATAACCAGCAAAGCTCACCGCGGTGGCGGCCGCTTTGAAGCTCACTCCGTTGGCTGTGATATCGGCGTTCATGGTATTGTATTCGGCGTCGGCCATCTGGCTGGCGATAAATCTTTCCCAAATAAGTTTATAAAGCCGGTACTGGTCGTTCGTCAGCTTGCCCTTTAGGCTGTCGGGCTCAATTTCGACCACGCTCGGGCGTATGGCCTCGTGAGCGTCCTGTGAGTTTTTGCCCGAACGGTAAAAATTGGGCTTTTGGGGAACATATTCGGCGCCGTACTTTTGGCCTATTAGCTCTCTGGCTTCGGCCTGGGCCTCCGGCGCAATTCTCAGCGAGTCGGTGCGCATATATGTGATAAGGCCGAG
>CANRHW010000155.1 GCA_947630525.1 uncultured Clostridia bacterium
AGTTGTCCGCCGCAGAGCTCCGTGTAGCTCCGGGCAATGGCGAGGCCAAGGCCGCTGCCCTCGGTGCTTCGTGACCTGTCGCCCCTTACAAAGCGCTCGGTCACCTCGGCGGGGTCAAAGTTCATGGGCTCGGCGCTGATGTTTTTTATCTCCGCCGCGGCCTTGCCGCCGCCCGTATGCAGGCTGACGTACACTCTTGTGCCGCTCATTGAATATTTAAGGGCGTTTATGAGCAGGTTTTCAAATACCCGCGACAGTTTTTTCCCGTCGCCGATGACCGGCACCACGGTATCGGGTATATCGGTGACAAAGGTGAGGCCGCTTTTTTCTATCTCGCTGCTTAGCTCGGCCAAGGACTGCCTCAGCAGCAGGGCCATGTCGAGGTTTTCCCGCTCAACGCTTTCACTGCCGCTTTCCGCCTTGGAAATGTCGAACAGGTCCTGAGTGAGCTTTTTCAGCCGCTCGCCCTTTTGCCGTATTATTTTTGCGTAGTCGTTGGCTTCGGCCGGGCTAAGCTCCAGCGCCGTCAAAAGGTCGGCGTAATTTATGATAGAGGTCAGCGGGGTTTTCAAATCGTGCGAAACGTTAGTTATGAGTTCGTTTTTCATGCGCTGCGCCTTCACTTCGCGCTCCACGCCCTCGCGCACGGCTTCGCCTATGGAGTTGAGATTTTCCGCGGCAACGGACATCAGGGGAGAGGTACAGCCCGTAATTTTATATTCGGTGTTGCCGCAGCGTATTTCACTTATGCCGGTTTGCAGCTTATCCGCCTGGCTCAGCCACCGGAACAAAACAAATTCCGCCAGCGCAAATAAAATCAAAGGAACGAACAGCATCCGCATACCGAACATCAGGGCCGTTACCAGAAAATATCCGGCGAATATGACCATGACGGCCGCGCTTATTTTGTGGCCGAACAGGTATTGCGCCGCCCCTTTGAGCCCTCCGCCAATACGGCGCAGGATATTTGCCGTGAATTTAAATATGCGGACGGTTATGCGCCAAAGCATCCCTAAAAGCTTAATACTTATCATTCGTGAGATAAAGCTGCGGTTTTTCATGTTCCTCACAAGGGATTGGAGGGTTACTGCCAATATTGCCATTGCCGCCGCCATACCCATTTCGCACAGCGGCAGCAGATCCATGCCGGTGTACACCAAAACTTCTATGTATACCTCGATGCAGCAAAAACCCAAAATCAGCGAACCGCCGAGACCAATGACCGCCGTGAGCTCCGGCGGGAAGCGGTCGATAAGCAGGGTGTGAACGTCGTCGTCTCCGTTTTTCCGGCCGCATACCCAAAGCATATATATGATGAGCAGGAGGGCCAGCACCGCTATCCCAATCAGAATGTACAGGTGCTCCATAACCGATTTCCGCGAACGCTGCCAGTCGTGAAATAAACCGTCGTACATCTGAGTGGACATACCCACATAGACCGTCCATTCTCCGGCCCAGTCGAAATATATTTCGTGGTATTCGTTTGAATTTATGCCTTCCCACTGGCCCGTCTGAAAAATGTATTCGTCGGTATCGCTGAAAAAGTGCCACGCGCTGTTGTTATCCATATAAGACTGTTTTTCGTCCCCGTCCGCGGCGCCGTTATTCTCCCCGGACGACTCGTCCACGGGGCTTATAGGCCCTACGGGAGTAATGGGATTAGCCGCATTGGGGGTGTCGAGCTGCGCCTGCTCAATGGGCGCCGTAGTTACTGCCGGCCCTATTGTGAACGGTATTATTATGTCGAGGGGCTTCTTTTCAATCTTGAACCAGTAGGGCAGGGTATAATGACTTTCGGTACCTGTGTCGATGCCGCCCGAATAGCTCTCTCCGCCGGGAGACGAAATGTTAAACAAATAACCGTGGTTCTCGAGCTGCTTTGCGGCCTCCGCCGGCGAAGCGGCGTTGAGGGCGCTGCGCATTTCCCATTCCGCGTTATTAAAGCTCCTGCTGTACTTAAAATCAGGCTCAAAGCTATAGTCGTGGTCGCTGTCCATGTTCATCATCATATCCGCGAATATTGCTATCGACATTACGCCGCAGGCGAGGATGAGCAAAAAGGCAATGGCCTTGGTAATACCGCTCCGCATAATTTTTTGCATAATTCCGCCCCCTACTGTACTTTGTAGCCAATGCCCCAGACTACCTTTATATATCTGGGGTCCTTGGGATTGATTTCTATTTTTTCTCTTATGTGGCGAATATGTACGGCAATGGTGTTGTCGCTGACAATGCTGTCCTCATGCCATACCGAACGGTAGATCGCGTCGGCGGAAAAGACCTTGCCCCGGTTTTTGCACAGGAACTCCAGTATTTTATATTCCATGGGAGTCAGCTTTACCTCGGCCCCGTCCACGGTTACGCTCTTTGCCTCGGTGTCCACGGTCAGTCCGTCTATCACCAGCTTGTTTTCGGTCTCTACCGCGCTGCCCAGCCTTGTATAGCGGCGCAGCTGAGACTTGACCCTTGCCACCAGCTCCGCGGGGTTAAAGGGCTTGGTCACATAGTCGTCGGCCCCGGCGGTTAGGCCCAGAATTTTGTCCTGATCCTCGCTTTTTGCGCTCAGGAGTATGACGGGGATATTTTTCGTCCTGCGCAGGCTCATCAGCGTTTCTATGCCGTCCAAGTTCGGCATCATAATATCCAGCACGATTAGATGTACGGTCTTTTGCACGGCCGCATCCAGGGCTTCAAGCCCGTCATAGGCCTTTATTATGTCATAGCCCTCGGCCCTTAGATAGATCGAAATGCTGTCAACTATCTCGCGGTCATCGTCTACGACCAGTATTGTCTGCATTTTGGTCACTCCTTTATCGTTTGTAATGACAGTATAGCATAAAAAGCTTAAGATTTTGCCGGTATAATTCTTAAGATTTTATTAAGATTGCAGAAAAATTAAAATTGGCTGTAAAAAAACTTACCATGTGTAATCTGGAGGCATGGAGGCTGTCGGAAAAAATCGTGCAGAACAAACGAAAATCAGCTCGCGCAGGCGAAGCCGAGCAAGCACTCCCGACGGCGTACACAGGTACGCCGAGTGGTGATTTTCGTTCGTAGTTCAAGGGCATAAAATGAGAAAATTCGCTCGTAAGGGCGAATTTTCTTCATTAATTCATTTTTTGTTTTTGCTTAAAATAAAAGCTCATTTGCCTTAAATGGAATTTTCTGCCCTTGAACGGTCTGCGCCATTTTTTCACTGCCTTATTTCTACTTCAATATATTCTTCGCCAATGACCTTGGGAACGGTGCGGCCGCTGCTCTCTTCGGTTATCATTTTTTCAAAGGCGGCGCAGTCTCCAAGGCCGACGCAGACAGTGAGCTCCACCCCGTCGGTAAAGGCCGTGTTCCTGAGTATATAGCCGCCGTTCATTACGGCGTACTGGAGCCGCCCGCAGGAGGAATAGTCGGTCATGACCGAATATATGCGGCAAAGGCGCTTTTCAACCCTGACGGCCGCGTCGACTCCCAGCCGCGCCGCCTTGCCGTATGCTCTTACAAGGCCGCCCGCCCCGAGCAGTACGCCGCCGAAATACCGGGTGACCACCACGACCACGTCCGTAAGCCCCTCCTTACGGAGCACGTCCAAAGTGGGCATTCCGGCGGTGCCGCCGGGCTCCCCGTCGTCACTGTAGCGCATTATGTTGTTTTCCCTGACGATATAAGCGTATACGTTGTGGCTGGCCTCCCGGTGCATGGCCCGGACGCTCTCAATAAAGGCAAGAGCTTCGTCCTCGCTGTCGACAGGGCTGCAATATCCGATAAAACGGCTTCTTTTCTCTATCAGCTCCGCGGAGGCCGCCTGTTTGACGGTCTTGTAATTTTCATCCATAGTTTGACCTCACTGTATAGTTATCCCGCTGAAATAGTGTTTCAGTATGTCCTCATAGCCAAAGCCGGCGTTGGCCATGCCCCAGGCGCC
>CANRHW010000156.1 GCA_947630525.1 uncultured Clostridia bacterium
AGGGCTTCGAAGCAATGCCTCCCTGCCATCTTTTAATTCAAACTTTGTTTCTTTGAAAATCACTAACTTTCACCTCCGAAATACCGCATCACGCCCTCAACTGTGACGGCGTGTCTGATATGAAAGGGCTACTTGTTCCATTCGCACAGCAGCTCCCACGCCGCATCTCTGGTCATTGTATTTGTCATCATATTGATACCTTTCCATGGTTAATACTTATCGTGTAATTTCGTCTTTATTCCCCGTAGCCGAAAACGTCGCGCACAAGGGTGTTTATGGCGGAACGGTTGGGCAGCCAGTAGGAAACGCCGCCGCTGCCGAAGCTGCCTGGCAGAATATAAGTTGACAGCCCGCCGGTTCTGCCGGTCAGAGCCTCATTTTCGGAGGGCCGGTCGGCATCGGCGGAATTTTCGCTTGCGCCGCCGTCAGCCTCGGCGTTTTCGTCCTCGTCGTCCTCCATGGCCAGCAGCACGTCGGCCGCCAGTTTTGCGGTGGAAACAGGCGTCAGGTCGGTACTGATGTTGCCGTCGATCAACTTAAAAATCTCAGGTATTTTTTCTATGTATTCGCTGTTTATCTTCTGCTCCGCAAGGGTGCGCAGCACGGACTGCTGTATCTTTACGCGGTCGATGTCGCCGTTGGGATAACGGCGGAACCGAACAAGCTGCTCGGCGCTGTCGCCGTCGATGTGCTGCCTGCCTTTGGTCAGGTGGATGTGCAGATTTTGATACCTGTCGTCATAATCCATATTTCTGGTCACCTCATAGTCGAAGCCGTCCAGAGCGTCAATTATACCGCGGAAAGCGGCGGTATTGATGCACATATAGTGATGTATGGGTATGCCGGTCAGGTCGCGGACAATGTTGATGGCAAATTCATCCGAGCGGTCGCCGCCCTCCGGGTCCTTGCGCTGCCGTCCGTAGGAGTGAACGGCGTTTATTTTTTCAGCGCGCCCGTTGTACGTCACCTTTGTATCCCGGGGGACGCTTAGTACGTTGACACGCTCGTTGGCCGGGTCGATCTGATATATCATTATGACGTCCGTAAGACTGCCGCCGGCGTCAACGCCCATCAACAGTACGTTGTAGGGCGAACCGGCTTGGGCGTCCAGCTTATCAAGGGCGTTGAGAGCTCCGGCAGGGGCGGTGACCGGGTAGTTGTCTTCCGGAGGCTCCGGCTCGGCCTCGTCCTGCTCGCCGCCGTCGGGACCGGGCTCGACGGTTTCCGTGGCGTTGGGGTCTGTTACATCCTCGTCGCCGCGGCCCTTGGAAAATTGAACTATTACCAGCGCCGCCGCCGCAATGATCGCACAGGCGCAAAAGGCGATTATTACTATCAGCGGCCAGTTGGGTTTCTTTTTAGTATCTTTTTTCATTTCGGAAGCCATTGCGGCCTCACCCTCCTTTGTTTGTATTGTTATTCGGGTTTAAAGCTGCTTTTAAGGGGAGCGGTGCGGTTGAACACGCCGGGGTTTTTGCTGTCATGAGTAAAATAACCCATGCGCACAAACTGGAAAGGCCGGCCCGGCTCCTCGTCGAGAAGAGAGGGCTCCACCTTGGCGTCCCGGTAGACTGTCATGGAATTGGGATTAATGAACTGGTCAAAATTGTCGTCTTCAAGAAGCGTGGCCACGTTTTCTTTATTGAAAATGCTTTCGTAGCAGCGTATCTCCGCGTCGGCGGCGTGAGCGGTGCTGAGCCAGTGGATGTTGCCCTTGACCTTGCGCCCGTCGGCGGGCTTGCCGTTGCCGGTTTCAAGATCGACGGTGCATTTAAGCTCGCTGACGCTGCCGTTTTCATCGTGGAGAACCTCGTTGCAGCGCATTATATACGCCCCCATGAGCCTAACCTCGCCGCCTGGGATAAGGCGTTTAAAGCCGGGCACGGGCGTTTCCATGAAATCGCTGCGCTCTATCCACAGTTCGGGGCCAAAGGGCAGGCTGCGCGTGCCCTCTTCGGGCTTTTGGGGATTGTTGGGCAGCTCAAAGGACTCCTCCCTGCCCTCGGGGTAGTTGGTCAAGGTGACCTTCAGGGGTTCAAGTACGGCGGTGCGGCGCTGGGCGCTCTGGTTGAGCTCCTCGCAGACGCAGTATTCCAGCAGCTTTATATCGGACATGGAATCCGCCTTGGCAACGCCGCTGCGGCGGATAAAGTCAAGGATAGCCGCGGGAGTGTAGCCCCGGCGGCGGAGGCCCAGCAGAGTTGGCATCCGGGGGTCGTCCCAGCCGTCTACATAGCCCGTTTCAACAAGCTTGCGGAGATAGCGCTTGCTCATGACCGTATAGGTCATGTTCAGCCTAGCAAACTCCCACTGGTGTGGCCTGGGGTCGAAGCCCAGATTTTCCACCACCCAGTTGTATAGGGGGCGGTGGTTTTCAAATTCTATGGAGCAGAGAGAGTGAGTTATGCCCTCCAACGCGTCCTGAATGGGGTGGGCAAAGTCGTACATGGGATAGATGCACCACTTGTCGCCCTGCCGGTGATGATGGGCGTAAAGTATGCGGTATATCACAGGGTCCCTCATGTTCATGTTGGGCGACGACATATCTATTTTTGCCCGGAGCGTGCGGCTGCCCTCGGGGAACTCGCCGGCCTTCATCCTGCGGAACAGGTCGAGGTTCTCCTCCACGCTGCGGTTTTTATAGGGGCTGTCCTTGCCCGGAGTGGTGAGCGTGCCCCGATATTCGGCCATTTCCTCATGGCTCAAATCGCAGACGAAGGCCTTGCCGTCCATTATGAGCTTTTCGGCCAGCTCGTAGCACTTGTCAAAGTAGTCGCTGCCGTAAAAGATGTGGTCAGGCGGACAGCCAAGCCACCGAAGGTCCGCCTCTATTGCACGGACGAACTCGTCATCCTCCTTGACGGGGTTGGTGTCATCGTAGCGAAGGTTGAACTGGCCGCCGTGCTTTTTTGCGGCGGTATAATTTATCCATATGGCCTTGGCGCTGCCTATATGGAGATAGCCGTTAGGCTCGGGAGGAAAGCGCGTGTGGACGTGAGTTTCGCGCCCCGAGGCGAGATCGTCCTCAATTATATCGTTGATAAAGTTGGAATATACTTCTTCCATTGGTCTCGATCCTTTCAGCGGCACTGCCGTAGCGCCGTATATATTCTGACAAAATATATTATATACTATTTTTATCCAAAAATCAATACAAAGATATATAAGATGTACTAAGGTTTTTTGTTTATAATTGTCAAATTCAAAAAAATTTACAAAATGGGACTTGCAAAATTCCCGATTTTGTTATATTATACTTAATGAGAGATCATTATACATTACAGGAGGAATCCCTATGAGCGACATCAAAAGAATTGCCATCCTCACCGGCGGCGGGGACTGTCCCGGTCTTAACGCCGTTATTCGCGCTGTGACAAAGACGGCCATCTGCAAGTACGGCCTTGAAGTCGTGGGCGTGCGTAAAGGCTATCACGGCCTATATCACAAGGATTTTGTGCCCCTGACCCTTGACAGCGTTCAGGAAATACTCAGCGAGGGCGGCACTATCCTCAAAAGCTCCAACAAGGACAATCTGTTTATTTATCCCATTCGTGACGAAAACGACAATATTGTTCGTGATGAAAACGGTAAGATAATGTACCATGACGTCAGCGACGTGGCGGTTCAGAACCTTAAAGACGCCGGTATCGACGCCCTGTTCATCCTTGGCGGCGACGGCACTCTTACCAGCGGCCGCGACTTCTCCCGCAAGGGCGTTAATGTCATCGGCATACCCAAGACGATAGACAACGATTTGGCCGAAACCGACTATACTTTCGGCTTTGACACGGCGATTACCGTTGCCACCGAGTCTTTTGACCGCATACGCACCACCGCCAAATCTCATGGCCGTATCATGGTTGTTGAGATAATGGGCCGCGGCGCGGGCTGGCTCACCCTCCACGGCGG
>CANRHW010000157.1 GCA_947630525.1 uncultured Clostridia bacterium
ATAAAGGTCAGCGAGACCATTGTCAACATGTGGATAGTCATGGGCGTTATAACCCTTGTATGCTTCTTTCTGGGGCGCAATCTCAGGGTGAAAAATCCCTCAAAGCGCCAGATCGTTGCGGAAAAGGCCGTCACAATGATAACCAACATGGTGACCGGCGTAATGGGCAAACGCAACGCCCACTGGGCCCCATATATCGGTACGCTGCTGCTGCTTTCGGCATTTTCGTCACTGAGCAGCCTTACGGGGCTGCGGCCCCCCACGGCCGACCTTAATACCACGTTAGGCTGGGCGCTGGTGACCTTCGTCATGATACAGGCCACTAAAATAAAATACCACGGCTTTGGAGGCTGGCTAAAGGGCTTTGCCGAACCGGTGGTAGTAATGACCCCCATGAACATTATCAGCGAGCTGGCCACGCCTATTTCCATGTCATTCCGTCATTTCGGCAACATTGCCGCCGGACTGGTAATAACCTCGCTGATATACGGCTCTTTGGCGGCCCTGAGCAGCGCTCTGCTGGGCTGGATACCGGTGCTGGGCGAAATTCCCCTGTTCCAGGTGGGTCTGCCGGCCCTGCTCTCGATTTATTTCGACCTTTTCACAAGCTGCCTACAGGCGTATATATTCTGTATGCTGACAATGGTTTTCGTCAGCAACGCTCAGGAGTGAAAGGAAAAATAAACTTCGCATCTCACCTTTCTTTTTCCTTTCACGCTACAAACATAAATTTATATTATCGGCGTATATAATTAATTTTATATAAAATAAAACATTTTTGGAGGTAATCAACTATGGAACTTACAAGAGCTATCGTATTGGCCGCCGAGGCCGTTGGCGCGGGTCTTGCCATGATCGCCGGTATCGGACCCGGCGTAGGTCAGGGCTTTGCCGCAGGTAAGGCTGCCGAGGCCGTTGGCCGTCAGCCCGAGGCTAAGGGCGACGTAACGACAACCATGCTGCTGGGCTGCGCCGTAGCGGAGTCTACAGGTATTTACTCTCTGGTTATCGCTCTGCTGCTGCTGTTCATGCATCCTTTCGCAAGCGCCTTATAATCCCTTTCTAACTTAAATTTTAAGTCAGGAGGATATATATGGACAAGTATATGGATTTTGTTACTATTCCGCCCGACGTCTGGCAACTGATATTTACATGGTGCAACCTGCTGATACTCTTCCTGCTGGTGCGGCATTTCCTCTTTAAGCCCGTGCAGAAGATAATCAAGCAGCGGGAAGACGAGGTCGGCGAAATGTACGACAAGGCAGAGGCCGCTCAAAAGCACGCCGAAGCCCTGGAGGCGGAATACACCGTAAAGCTGGCCGACGCCAAGAACGAGGCGAGCCGCATAATGCAGACCGCCACAAAGAACGCCCAGACCCGCGGTGATGAAATAGTACGCGAGGCCGAGGAAAAGGCCGCCGCCGCCATGACAAAGGCCGAGGCCCGTATTGAGCAGGAGCGCAAAAACGCCCTTTCGCAAATTCAGGGTCAGGTGGCGGATATGGCCGTTTCCATCGCTCAAAAGGTGATAGAAAAGGAGCTCACTCCCGCGGAGCATGACCGCCTTGTGGCCGGGGTAATCGACAGCGAGGTAGAGGAATGAGGGACACCGGACGAATTTACGGCAATTCCCTGTACTCGCTGGCCAAGGACGAGGGGGCCGAAAACGAAATACTTACCCAGCTAAACGCCATCAGCGAGGGCTTTAGTGAAAACCCGGCTCTTTTTTCCGCTCTTGACGCCCCACAGGTCAGCGCCGAAGAAAAGCTGGCCCTGATAGACAGCGTCTTTGAGGGCTGCCACCCTTACGTCATCAACACGCTTAAACTTCTGACCGAGGGTCGCCGCAGCGCCGCGGTGGGCTATATGGCAAAGCAGTACCGGAAAGCCTACAACAAGGACAAGGGCATATCCGAGGTGACGGCAATCACTGCCGTTCCCCTTTCAAGTGAAAATGAAACTAAACTCATCGCCAGGCTCAAAAAGCTTTTGGGCGGAGAGATCACCCTGACAAACAAGGTCGACCCCTCCATCCTCGGCGGTCTCGTGATAAGGGCCGACGGCATTCAGATCGACGGCGGCCTTAGGACGAGACTTGATGAGATAAAAAAAGAAATTGTTAGGTAGGTGACTGACTTGGACATCAAGCCCGATGAAATAAGCAAAATCATTAAAGACAGAATAAAAAATTATACCAACACCGTCCGTCAGGCTGAGACCGGCTACGTTATCGAGGTCGGCGACGGCATTGCCAAGGTACACGGCCTTGAAAACTGCATGAGCAACGAGCTTGTGGAGTTTGAGAACGGCGAAGTCGCCATGGCCCTCAACCTTGAAGAAACCGTCGTCAGTCTGGTAATATTGGGCGACGACAAAAATATCCGCGAGGGGGATATCGTCCGCCGCACGGGTCAGGTAGTCAGCGTGCCCGTTGGCGAAGCTCTTATAGGCCGCGTCGTAAACGCCCTCGGCGCTCCCGTCGACGGCAAGGGCCCCATCGAAACCACCGAACGGCGGCCTATCGAAAGCCCCGCTCCCGGTATAATCGAACGCAAGAGCGTAAGCGTTCCTCTCCAGACCGGCATCAAGGCCATCGACTCCATGATACCCATTGGCCGGGGCCAGCGCGAGCTGATAATCGGCGACCGGCAGACCGGCAAGACTACTATCGGCATTGACACCATAATCAACCAAAAGGGTAAGGACGTTATCTGCATATACGTGGCCATCGGCCAGAAAAATTCCACGGTGGCCCAGATGGCGGACACCCTCGCCAAAGCCGGGGCCATGGACTACACCATAGTAGTCAGCGCCACAGCCAGCGAACTGAGCCCCATGCAGTACATCGCCCCCTACGCCGGCTGCGCCATGGGCGAGTATTTCATGTACCAGGGCAAGGATGTGCTGATAGTGTACGACGACCTGAGCAAGCACGCCGTCGCTTACCGCGCACTGTCGCTTCTTATTCGCCGTCCACCGGGACGCGAGGCCTATCCCGGCGACGTATTCTATCTCCATTCCCGGCTTCTTGAACGGGCGGCCCGCCTTGCTCCCGAATACGGCGGCGGCAGCCTTACCGCTCTGCCCATAATCGAAACACAGGCCGGAGACGTGTCGGCCTATATACCGACAAACGTAATTTCAATCACCGACGGCCAGATATTCCTTGAAACCGAGCTGTTCCACAGCGGCGTAATGCCAGCCGTGAACCCCGGTATCAGCGTAAGCCGCGTAGGCGGAAACGCACAGCTCAAGGCGATGAAAAAGGTTGCCGGCACATTGAAGCTGGCCTATGCTCAGTACCGCGAGCTTCAGTCCTTTGCCCAGTTTGGCTCGGACTTGGACGCGGACACAAAGGCTCGGCTCGATCAGGGCGCAAGGATAGTGGAGGTTCTCAAACAGGACCGCAACGCCCCCGTCACTGTGGAAAATCAAGTGCTTATAATCTACGCCGTCACCAACGGCTATTTGGCGGATATTAAAGTCGAGGATGTGCGCGACTTCGAGGCGGCGCTTTTCAAGTACGCCGAGGCCACTTATCCCGATATTTATAAAAATATCGCCGCCACCGGCGCCCTCAGCCCCGAAACCGAGGAAATGATGAAGGCCGCCATTACCGAATGTAAAAAATCCTTCCTTCAAGGCAGGTAAACCGGAGGTGAAAACCTATGGCAGAATCTATGAAGGCCATAAAAAGCCGTATAAAAAGCGTGGAAAGCACACGGCAGATAACCAAGGCGATGGAGCTGGTCGCCACCGGCAAGCTCCGCCACGCCAGAGAGAGGATCGAGCACAGCCGCCCGTTTTTTGAGGTGCTGAGCCAGACCCTTGTGGATATACGCCACAACAACAAGGACTTCTCCTCCCCATTTACCCGCGAACCCGCCGAAAACGCCCGTACCT
>CANRHW010000158.1 GCA_947630525.1 uncultured Clostridia bacterium
GCTAAAGACAGCGGCCGCCGACATGAACATAGGCGCCAACTGGCACTTGGTTCCTCTTGAGGACGGGGGAGTCGTTCCACTGCGGGATGATGGCGCGGTAATGGACGTCAACGCCCAGTCGACGGCGGTGGGCGGCAGCGTCGGCACATATTCGTTCAACAACGGCGATAACCAGAAGTTCTACCTTGAAGAGGCGGCCGGCGGCTATATTATTAAGGGCAAGCAGAGCAATCTTTATCTGGGCGTGGCCGCCGACGGCGCCGTGACCATACAGGAAAAGGCGAACGCGTCGGTTTTCGCTGTGAGCGACATAAATCTTGCCGTGACCGAGTCGGAAATGACCGTTATCAAGGCGGTCAAGGGAGAAGTTGTCTATACTGCCAACGACGCTTCCGTGGGCGACCTCGACGGCGACGGCGAGTATGAAATAGTACTGAAGTGGGATCCAAGCGATTCAAAGGATGCGTCCCAGCAGGGAACTACCGGCAATGTGTATATCGACGCATACAAGCTTGACGGCACTCGGCTGTGGCGCATTGACCTTGGCCGCAACATTCGCGCCGGAGCGCATGACACCCAGTTTATAGTTTATGACCTTGACGGCGACGAAAAGGCCGAGGTGGCTTTCCGCACGGCCGACGGCACCGTTGACGGACAGGGCAACGTTATCGGCGACCCTGCCGCCGTGTGGACAAATAACTGGTCCGGCAAAAATCTGGAAGGCCCTCTTTGGGTGACTGTGTTTGAGGGCGCAACAGGCCGGGCGGCGGCCAGCGTTCCCTACGACCCCCAGAGCAACGAACCCAGCGTGGACATTTTCGGCGACGATTACGGCAACCGCTCCGAACGCTATAACGCCTGCGTGGCCTACCTTGACGGTGAAAACCCCTACATGGTGTTCCAGCGGGGCTATTACGGCGGCCGTGCGGGCAGCGGCCCGGGCAGAACGGTCATAGCCGCCTTTAGTTACAAAAACGGCGTTATTGAAAAGTATTGGCGCTTCGACACTATGGACGCCGGCAATGAAAAGTACATCGGTCAGGGCAACCACAATATCTCCGTGGGCGACGTGGACGGCGACGGCAAGGATGAGATACTGACCGGCGCTCTCGCTCTTGACCATGACGGCAGCGTGCTCTGGTGTTCATATATGGGCCACGGCGACGCCATGCACCTGGGCGATTATGACCCGTACCGCCCGGGACTGGAATTCTTCGCCGTGCATGAGGGCGCGACCGAAAGGCAAAAGTACGGCTTTACCGTGTTTGACGCGGCCACAGGAGAAGTACTGCATACCCGTGAGGCCGGCAAGGACACTGGCCGCGGCGTTATGGCCAATATCGGGCCCTTCGGCGGCACCTATGTGGCCTGGGCGGGCAGCGGCGCCGGCAAGATAAATTCCCTGGGAGAAAATCTCGATCTTGATTTCAACTCAATGAACTTCCGCATATTCTGGGACGGAGACCTGTATGAGGAATTGCAGGACGGCACCTCGGTGTTCAAGGTGAACGGCGAGGGTAAGCAGGAGCTTATCTTTAACGCCGCCGGCTGCGCTTCCAATAACGGCTCCAAGTCTACGCCCTGCCTTCAGGCGGATATCCTCGGCGACTGGCGCGAGGAACTGCTGCTGCGCAGTTCCGACGGTCTCAGTCTCCGGCTCTATACAACCACGATACCAACCGAGTTTTCGCTCATGCCGCTCATGAGCGACCACCTGTACCGCATGGGCATAGTATGGCAAAATTCCAGCTATAATCAGCCGCCCCATCTGGGCTATTATCCAGCCGGTGTTGTCGAACTGACGATCGCTTCCGATACGGCCAAGATAAACGGCCTTACCCGCAAGCTTGACGCCTCGCCTTATGTGGACAATGGTCGCACCCTTGTGCCCCTGCGCTTTATTGGCGAGGCTCTGGGCGCAAAGGTAGACTACAATGACGGAGTGATCACGGTTACCGCCGGCGGCAATGTGGTCGTAATGAGCCTTGGCAGCGCCGATTACACCGTAAACGGAGAATACCGGGCTATGGAGACCGTCCCCGTATTGGTCAACGACCGCACTCTTGTGCCGGTCAGGACCATTTCGGAGGCCCTTGGTATGGACGTGAGCTGGGACGGCGACGCTCAGAAAGTTACCATCAAGAGGAGAGATCTGCCTGTGACAGTTACGCCTATAAATATTGAAACCACGGCCGCTTCGGCGGCCGTGAACCTTGACCAGCCGCGAAGGATTTTTATTGCCGGCGACTCCACCGCTCAGTCTTATCGTGACAGCGCCGCTCCACAGGCGGGCTGGGGCCAGATGCTCGGCCTGTTCTTTGACGGCAGCGTTACCGTGGACAACAGGGCCATTGCCGGCCGCAGCCTTAAAAGCTTTTACGACAACGGCCGATGGGATTCTATACTGAACGACGCTCAGCCCGGCGACTATGTGATAATCCAGTTCGGCCACAACGACGGAGCGTGGAATAAGCCCGAACGGTATATAAGCCTTGAAGATTACCCGGCCTTTCTGGATGAAAAGTACATAGGCCCGGCCTTGGATAAGGGCCTTATACCCATAATAGCGTCTCAGACTCAAAGCCACTGGTTTGACGAAAAAACCGGCCTCATCGGCGAACCCGACCCCAACGCCGTGAGCTATGCGACGCTGCTCCGTGACACGGCGGAAAGGTGGAACCTCACTTTTATTGACGTTAACAAGCTCAGCCGCGACCTCGAGAATTCCATGGGCGAAAAGGCGAGCGAAAAGCTGCACCTATACGCCGCCCCGGGAGAGTATGCCGGCTACCCGGACGGGGTTGCCGACAATACGCATTTTTCCTATTACGGGGCTTTTGAAATAGCCAAAATTATCGCGGGCGGGCTTGAAAGTATAGACGACCTGCGCCTGCGCCGGGCCGACGGTTACGCCATGACCGCGTCCTTTGAGGGCGAGCGTAGCTTTGACGTGCGCCAGTACGGCTTTACAAATCAGTTCAGCGTGGCGGTCAAGCTCGACGCCCCTGCTGACGTGACCGTGAACGGTGCGCGGGTGCTTACGCCTAATTGCCCGGACAGCGAATTTGTTACCCGGACGGAGGCCGAGAATGGCAGAATAAATATAAACGCCTCGGCCCCTGTGAGGGTCGAGGTGTCGCCGGTATGGATTTTTGCGCCTGAGAACGGCATCAACGCCGCCGCAGACTATGCTCTTGACCTGCCCGACGGAACCTATGATTTTTACTTTACCAAAGCCGACACCGAGCGCGGCAATATTTATCTTAACTCTCAGCTGGTCGGAGCCAATGTTGATATGTATGGCACGGTAGGCGTTCCCAAGGGTACGGTCTATTCTTTTAAGGGCTTCGAGGCAAACGGCGGCGTCAGCGTCCGCATGGATCAGCGCACCACCCGCCTTTCCAAAATAGAGGCGGTGAAAACCCCGGTATATTCAGCCGCAGAACAAGAATATTCGTGGGCGGCGATTCCACGGTCTGCAATTACTACCCCGTCATACCCGACGTAATTGAAGCCGATATCCCCGCCGGAGAGCGGCGGACGGGCTGGGCTCAGCTGCTCAGCCGCTTTGTGGGCGACAGTTATGAGGTCGTAAATCTGGCTTCCAGCGGAGACTGGGCCCGGGATTGGAAAGACTGCATCTTCCCAACGGTGGCGGCTCAGGGCCGCCCCGGCGATATACTTATAATCCAGTTCGGCATCAATGACCGCAACCGTGACGATAAGTCCAAGGACACCATGAAAGACGCTTTGCGCTACATGATATCCGAGGCCACTCAAAAGGGGATAACCCCAATTTTGGTCAAGCCCCAGCCCTCGGTGGGCTATACCTGGGGCAGCGCCGGTGAAAACGACCGCCCCAACGGCAATAACGGCGGCTTTTTCGACGCGGTGGCCGA